>NZ_OY735139.1:2002500-2195000 GCF_963457605.1 uncultured Gellertiella sp. | reverse complement strand
CCGGCGAGAGGGATGCGACCCTGCTGCTGATGCCGGCCTGGGTTCCCGGCCGCTATATCGGCGTGAAACTGGTGTCCGTCTTCCCCGACAATCACAGCCGTGGCCTGCCTGCGATCTTTGGCAGCTATCTCCTGTCATCGGGAGCGACCGGTGAAATGCTGGCGGTTCTCGATGGCGGCGAACTGACGGCCCGGCGGACGGCAGCAGCGTCAGCTGTCGCCGCCCGTCATCTTGCCGACGAGAATGCCGAGACCATGCTGATGGTCGGCACCGGCCGGCTTTCCCTCAATCTCATGGAGGCGCATGCCAGCGTGCGGCCGCTGCGACACTTCCATATATGGGGGCGAAACCGGGACAATGCGGAAAAGACCGCCGCCGGGGCCCGTGCCCTTGGCCTCAATGCCATTGCCTGTACAGACCTGGAGCGGGCAGCGCGGCAGGCCGACATCATTTCCTGCGCAACACTGTCGAGCGAACCGCTCATTTTCGGCGAATGGCTGAAGCCCGGTGCGCATCTCGACCTGATTGGAGCCTTCAAGCCGACGATGCGGGAATGCGACGACCGGGCAGTGCTGCGGGCAAGGCTGTTCGTCGATACCCGTGCGGGCGTGCTCTGCGAGGGCGGCGATATCGTTCAGCCGTTGCGCGCCGGCCTGATCAGCGAAAACTCTATTGCCGGCGAACTTGCCGAACTCGCCCGGGGCACGGTCAAGGGCCGCACCGGCCCGGATGACATTACGCTGTTCAAATCGGTGGGTGCCGCGCTGGAAGATCTGGCGGGTGCCATTCTTGCCTATGAAACGGCGACATCGTGAGATGGACAGGGCTTTCACAGGCCTGGGCCGGGAGCCTTTGCGTGCAATGATGTCTGAAAAGCTGCCGGATCTGCCGGTCACCGCCGTGCTTGCCGATCTCGGCAGGGCCCTCGACACAAGGGGTGCGGCCATCCTGTCTGCTCCGCCCGGCGCAGGCAAGACCACAGTCGTTCCGCTCTATCTTCTCGATGCAGGCTGGCGGGGTGACGGCAGGATCATCCTGCTCGAACCGCGCCGCCTTGCCGCCCGGGCAGCCGCCTCCCGGATGGCGGCCCTGCTTGGCGAAGAGGTGGGTGCGACCGTCGGCTACCGGATGCGGCTTGAAACCCGGGTATCCGCCGCCACCCGCATCGAGGTGGTCACCGAGGGTGTCTTTACCCGGATGATTCTCGACGACCCCACGCTGGAGGGCGTCGCCGCCGTGCTGTTCGATGAATTTCACGAGCGTTCGCTGGATGCGGATTTCGGCCTGGCGCTGGCGCTGGATGTGCGCTTGGCCCTGCGCGATGATCTCAGACTGGTGGTGATGTCGGCAACCCTTGATGTGGCGAGCGTCAGAGCCCTTCTCGACGACGCACCCCTGATCGAAAGCCATGGGCGAAGCTTTCCCATCGAGATCCGGCATCAGGACCGGGTGCCGAATGAGCGGATCGAGGACGCAATGACGCGCGCCATCCTGGAGGCGCATCGCAGCGAAAGCGGATCGATCCTCGCCTTCCTGCCCGGACAGGCAGAAATTGCCCGCACCGCCGAACGGCTGGAGGGGCGTCTTCCCGAAACCACGCGGGTGGTGCCGCTTTACGGCAACCTCACCCAGAAGGAACAGGAAACAGCGATAAGGCCGACAGCCCCCGGCACCCGCAAGGTCGTTCTCGCCACTTCGATTGCCGAGACCTCGATCACCATCGACGGGGTCCGGGTGGTGATCGACAGCGGCCTGCAGCGGCTGCCGGTGTTCGAGCCCTCGACCGGCATTACCCGGCTGGAGACGGTGCGGGTGTCGCGCGCCTCGGCGGACCAGCGGGCCGGACGCGCGGGGCGTACCGAACCGGGCATCGCCATTCGCCTCTGGCACCAGGGCCAGACGGCAGCGCTTCCCGATTTCACGCCGCCGCAGATCCTGGCAAGCGACCTCTCCGCCTTCGTCCTCGATCTCGGCCACTGGGGCGTGCAGGATCCGGCAGCGCTGCGTTTCATCGATCCGCCGCCGCAGGCAGCGATGAACGAGGCCCGTGCCCTTCTTGCCCAGCTGGGCGCGCTCGACCGGCAGGGCATGCTGACCGCCGACGGCAAGAAGATCCGCGCCATGGCGCTGCCGACCCGTCTGGCGGCCATGGTGATTGCCGCGGCGCGGACCGGCCATGCACAGGAGGCTGCCCTGCTTGCCGTGCTGATGACCGAGCAGGGGCTTGGGGGCAATGACATCGATCTCGAAGAACGGCTGCGACGGTTCCGGCAGGATCGTGGCGAGCGCGCCTCCGGGGCGCGCAAACTTGCCTCCCGGCTGGCCGCTGCCGCAGGCAGGCAGCAACTGGAGGGCGATCCCTTGGTTGCGGGCGATCTGCTGCTGCACGCTTTTCCCGACCGGATTGCCCTGCAGCGGGGCGGACGCGGGCGCTTCGTCATGGCGAATGGGCGGGGTGCCGAGATCGCGGTAACCGAGCGGCTGGCGGGATCTGCCATGCTGGTCATTGCCGATCTCACCGGGCGCGCGGCGCAGGCCCGCGTTCTGGCGGCCGTCGAGACCAGCCGGGCGCGGATCGAAGCGTCGATGCCGGAGCTCGTGACCCGCGAGGAACAATGCCTGTTTGATCGCGACAGCCGCCAGGTCCGCGCCAGAAGGGTGACGCGGATCGGGGCCATCGTGCTCGACGAGACGCCGCTTGCCCGGCCGCGCGGCGAACAGGCGGCGCGGGCGCTGGCGGACGGGCTGCGGGAGCTTGGGCTGGAGACCCTCGCCTTCGGCAAGGAGGCGGGCCAATTGCGCGAACGGCTCGGCTTCCTGCACCGGGTGCTTGGCGAGCCCTGGCCGGATACGTCAGATCAGGCCTTGCTCGACCGGCTGGAGGACTGGTTCGTGCCGTTTCAGGGCGAGACGCGGGGGGTGCCGGATGTTTCCGCCTCCAGCCTGACCGAAGGCCTGCTGGCACTGGTGCCCCATAAGGCACAGCGTGACCTCACCCTTATGGCGCCAACCCATTTCGACGCGCCGACCGGACAACGCCATCCGATCCGCTATGACGGCGAAGAGCCGGTGCTGTCGATCAGGGTGCAGGAACTGTTCGGCCTCAAGGTCCATCCCGTCATCGGCGGCGGCAAATGGCCGCTCCTGCTCGAATTGACATCGCCCGCCCATCGACCGATGCAGATGACGCGGGATCTTCCCGGCTTCTGGGCGGGTTCCTGGCGGGATGTGCGTGCCGACATGCGCGGGCGCTATCCAAAACACCCCTGGCCGGATGATCCGGCCAATGCAATGCCCACCCACCGCGCAAAGCCCCGGGGCACCTGAAAGACCGGGTTTCACCCGCCGGTGCAGACGAGAAGGACAGCAGGCGATGGACCTGACCACATTTCGCGCAGATCCGCATTTCAGCCGCCGGCTGCGGCTCGAAACCCTGGTGCGGCTGCGCTGGCTGGCGGTGGCCGGCCAGGCGCTGACGGTCGGCGTCGTTTATGTCTGGTTCCGGTTTCCGATGATGCTCGGCATCAGCCTGCTGCTGGTCGGCCTGCTGGCGGCGGCAAACCTCTACCTGACCTTTCGCTTCCCCGCCACCCACCGGCTGGCTCCGGCGGCAACCTCGGCGCTGCTCGGCTTCGACCTGATCCAGCTTGCGGCCCTGCTGTTCGTCACCGGCGGCCTTGCCAATCCGTTTTCCGTGCTGATCTGTGTTCCGGTCACCATATCCTTTGCCTCGCAACCGATCCGCCAGAGCCTGGTGCTGATGGCCATCGCGCTGGCCTGCGTCACCGTCCTGGTGTTTTCGCCCTTCTCGCTGCCCTGGTATCCCGACCGCCCCTTCATGATGGATGCGGTGATGCGGCTCGGAATCTGGTGCGCTATCGTCAGCACCGTCAGCTTTGCCGCCTTCTATGCCTATCGGGTGTCGATGGAGGCGACCCAGCTCGCCGATGCGCTGGCCGCTACCGAACTGGTGCTGCAGCGGGAAAAACACCTGACCGCGCTCGACGGGCTTGCGGCTGCTGCCGCCCATGAGCTGGGCACGCCGCTTGCGACCATCAGCGTCGTTGCCCGGGAAATGGAGCGCGAGCTCGGGCATGACCCGCATTTCGGCGAGGATGTCCAGCTCCTGCGCAGCCAGAGCGAGCGCTGCCGCGACATCCTGCGGCGGCTGACCACTTTTGCCACTGCAGACGAGGCGCATATGCGGCGCCTGCCGCTGTCCTCGCTGATCGAGGAGGTGCTGGCCCCGCACCGCCAGCCGGGAATCGAAATCCGGCTGGTCGAGACATCCGGACGCGCCGGGGAACCGGTGGGGTCGCGCAATCCCGGCATCATCTACGGGCTTGGCAACCTGATCGAAAACGCCGTGGATTATGCGAGGAGCGAGGTGGTGATCACCGTGGAACACACCGCCGACCGGGTGGTGATCGTGATCGAGGACGATGGTCCCGGCTATGCGCCGGATGTGCTGAGCCGGATCGGCGAACCCTATGTCACCCGTCGCCAGCGCGACGACCGGGCCGGCGGCCTCGGGCTTGGCCTGTTCATTGCCAAGACGCTGCTCGAAAGGTCGGAGGCGAAGGTTGCCTTTGCCAACCGCACCGATGGCACGTCGGGCGCGCGAATTTCCGTCAGCTGGCGACGGGACGTGATGGATGCGGATGAGGCTTTACCATCCGCCCTGCCCGGTTCATAAGTAACAGATGCCAGGATTGATGCCTGGGGAGATGCGATACGATGATTTCCAGAACACAACCCGCCGACACCGCCGATGCCGCCAGCCAGACGGCACCCGGCATGATAGATCCCGCCGATCCCTCGCTGCTGATCGTCGATGACGACGGACCGTTCCTGCGCCGTCTGGCCCGCGCCATGGAAACCCGGGGCTTCACGGTCGATATTGCCGAATCGGTGGCGGAAGGCATCGCCAAGGCCAGGGCGCATACGCCGAAATATGCGGTTGTCGATCTCCGGCTCGGCGATGGCAACGGCCTTGATGTGATCGAGGCGATCCGCCAGCGGCGGGAAGATACCCATATCATCGTGCTGACCGGCTACGGCAATATTGCGACAGCCGTGACGGCGGTGAAGCTGGGTGCCATCGACTATCTCGCCAAGCCCGCCGATGCCGACGATGTGTTTGCCGCCCTCACCCGCCAGCCGGGCGAACGGGCGGAAGTGCCGGAAAACCCGATGTCGGCTGACCGGGTGCGCTGGGAACATATTCAGCGCGTCTATGAAATGTGCGAGCGCAATGTGTCGGAGACGGCGCGGCGGCTCAACATGCACCGCCGCACCCTGCAGCGCATCCTTGCCAAGCGCGCGCCAAAATAGATTTTTGCAACAGGATCAGTCTTGCGTCGGCGGGACCGGCGGAAGCGGGCCGAGCAGCCGTTCGGCATGGGTCAGACGTGCCGTGGCGATCCGGGCGATGGCGAGCGTCACGGCCTTGCGCGCAGCGGGCGGCAGGCGGTGTTCCGGCGCTTCGCGCACCAGGTGTGCGCCATAGCCATCGCTGAGGAACAGGCCCGCATCCTCCGGGAAAATGTCTGGAGGCACTTCGGGATGGGTGGCGAAGAACAGCCGGTCGCAATGGCTGCGATAGTCCGGCCATTTCCGGTCGACGCGAAAATCATCGATCGACGACTTGATTTCGATGATCCAGATCTCGCCCTTTTCCGACAGGGTGATGAGATCGGCCCGGCGGCCGCTCGACAGTGGCATCTCGGCCAGCGCCACATGCCGCATGTTGGCAAGCAACGCCTGCATGCCGCGCCGCACCAGCATTGCCTTTTCCGACTGGCGTCCGTCGATCAGCGGGTTGGAAGCATGCAGCGAGAGGATTGTCATGGGGATATCCCGCTCCGGGCGAATAGATTTGTTGCAAAAAAGCAATGAATTTCTATTTTGCGCAACCAACCAGACCTGTTGCTCCGCAATATCTTGCGCGTCCACGGTTAATGGAAAATAAACCATGTTCAAGGATGGTGCAAACCATCGGCGAATCCTTTCCCAAAATCAAGAGTCCTTCCCATGCGTTTCCGCAATGCCCTGACCGCATTTGGCCTGATCACGCTGCTTGCAACGGCCGGCTGCTCGACCACTTCCTCCGCACCTGATTCCACCAAGGTTGCCAAGGCGGAAATTTTCAATGACGCCTATGAGCCGGTCACCGATGCGGGCTTTGCCCTTCCGGCGATCCCGGTGAAGCGCGTCGATCCGGAATTCCGCCGCCAGATCGTCGCCTATGATGGCGACGAGCGTCCCGGCACCATCGTGGTGAAGACCCGCGAACGGCATCTCTATTATGTGCTGCCCGGGGAAAAGGCCGTGCGCTACGGCATCGGCGTCGGCAGACAGGGCTTCGCCTGGGGCGGCGAGGCCTATGTGGCCTGGAAGCAGGAATGGCCGACCTGGCATCCACCGAAGGAAATGGCGGTGCGCAAGCCGGAAGTGGCAAAATATGTCGAGAAGGGCATGGATCCCGGCATCACCAACCCGCTCGGCGCGCGCGCCATGTATCTCTACAATGACAAGGGCCAGGACACGCTGTTCCGCCTGCATGGCACGCCGGAATGGGCCTCCATCGGCACGGCGGCCTCTTCGGGCTGCATCCGCCTGATCAACCAGGACATCATCGACCTCTATGACCGGGTTCGTCCGGGCAAGAGCGCCCGCGTGGTGGTGATCCAGTAAAAGGCCCATCGCTTTTCAAATCCAAAGGCCGTCCGGAGCGATCCGGACGGCCTTTTTCGTGGGGTTCCGTTCTCTGCCCCTGCGCGTCCTCCTCAATGCCGGGCGCGGGCCTTGGCTTCCAGACGGCGGCGGTGGAGGACAGGTTCGGTATAGCCGTTCGGCTGGTCGCGGCCTTTCATCACCAGTTCCAGAGCGGCCTGATAGGCAATCGAACGCTCGAAATCGGTGGCCATCGGCTGATAGAGGGGGTCACCGGCATTCTGGCCATCGACCACCCTGGCCATGCGCTGCATGGTCTCGACGATCTCGGTCTCGCTGACCACCCCGTGATGCAGCCAGTTCGCCATGTGCTGGGAGGAAATCCGCAAGGTGGCCCGATCTTCCATCAGTCCGACATTGTTGATGTCGGGCACCTTGGAACAGCCGACCCCCTGGTCGATCCAGCGCACGACATAGCCGAGGATGCCTTGCGCGTTGTTGTCGAGTTCGCGATGGATATCGTCCTGCGTCCAGTTCGGCCGCACCGCCACCGGAATCGACAATATGTCCTGCAGCCGGGCCTTTTGCCGATGCCTGAGGCTTTCCTGCACGGCGGACACCTTGACCCGGTGATAATGGATCGCGTGGATGGTGGCCCCTGTCGGCGAGGGCACCCAGGCGGTATTGGCACCGGCGAGCAGGTGGGCGATCTTCTGTTCCAGCATGGCGGCCATCTGGTCGGGCATGGCCCACATGCCCTTGCCGATCTGCGCCCGGCCCGAAAGACCGCAGGCGAGGCCGGTATCGACATTCCAGTTTTCATAGGCAGCTATCCAGGTGCTCTTCTTCATGTCGCCCTTGCGGATCATCGGGCCAGCTTCCATCGAGGTGTGGATTTCATCGCCGGTGCGGTCAAGGAAGCCGGTATTGATGAAGACGATCCGCCCGGATGCGGCGCGGATGCATTCCTTCAGGTTGACCGTCGTGCGCCGCTCCTCGTCCATGATGCCCATCTTGATGCTGTTGCGGGCAAGGCCAAGCAGATCCTCGACGCGGGCGAAGATCTCGCAGGCAAAGGCAACCTCCTCCGGCCCGTGCATCTTGGGCTTGACCACATACATCGAACCCTTCCGCGAATTCTGCCGGCGGCCGTTCGGACCGATGTCATGGAGGGCGATCAGCGCGGTGATGACAGCATCCATGATCCCTTCCGGCACCTCGTAGCCATCGCGGTCCCGTATTGCCGGATTGGTCATGAGATGGCCGACATTGCGCACCAGCATCAGCGCGGTACATTTGAAGGTGAAGACCGATCCGTCGGCAGCCGTATAGTCCTGGTCGGCATTGAGCCTGCGGGTCACCACCTTGCCGTTCTTGACCAGCTCCTCGCTGAGATCGCCCTTCATCAGCCCGAGCCAGTTGCGATAGACGATGACCTTGTCCCCGGTATCGACCGCCGCGACCGAATCCTCGCAATCCATGATCACGGTGACGGCGGATTCCAGCCAGATATCCGATATTCCGGCGGGATCGAGCGCACCCACCGGGGTGGTTGCGTCGAAGAGGATCTCGATATGCAGGCCATGATGTTCGAAGACCAGGACATCCGGCCTGGCGGGATCGCCTATATAGGCGATGAACTGCGCGGGATCGGTGAGCGGTGCCGCCTGTCCGGCGGCGGTCCGGATCGACAGAGCGCCATTGATCACCGAGAAGTACTGGGCGCCGACCCACGAAAAGCCGTCGATCGGCAGGGCCTCGTCGAGAAAATGCCGGACCCAGGTGCAGACGGCGCGGCAGCGCAGCGGATTGAAGGCTGCGCCCCGCTCGGCACCCGCGCTCAGCGGCAGCGCATCGGTGCCATAGAGCGCATCGTAGAGAGAGCCCCAGCGGGCATTTGCGGCATTCAGCGCGTAGCGCGGGTTCATCACCGGCACGACCAGTTGCGGCCCGGCGATCTCGGCGATTTCCCGGTCGACATTTTCGGTGGTGATCGCAAAATCCGGACCTTCGGGGACGATATAGCCGATGTCGCGCAGGAAGGCCTCGTAGGCCGCGGGATCGGACGGGCCGCCATGGCTGCGGTGCCAGGCATCGATTTGCGCCTGCAGCGCATCGCGCCTTGCCAGAAGGGCGCGATTTTTCGGCGCGAGTTCATGCACGAGAGCGGAAAAACCGGCAAAGAACCGCTCCTGGTCCATGCCGGTACCCGGCAAAACCTCCGCGACAAGGAAATCGCGAAGCTCGGTATCGATGGAAAGGCCGCTGATCTGGGTAAAGCTCATGTCTGCTCCGCTCATGCTGTTGCGAATGTCGCAAAACGGATGCTGACAGAGACTGGCCCCCAGTCAATTGAGCTAAAGTTCTAAAGATTTATTCCATTTTGGAAACAATCACGCGACGGCAATGCGCGGGCGACCGGAGGCGGTGGCAATGAAGCGGGCTTCGATCAGCTTGCGGCTGCCCTCGACTTCCGGCGCATCGACTTCGGCGCGCACGTCGACGACCGGTTCATCTGCCCCGTTGAGACGGGCCTGCGCCAGCGCTGCCATCTGGGCGCGGTCGCGGGCGAGCTCGAAACTGGCCGCCTCATTGGTCATCCGCACCGTCACACCGGCTCCGTTGACGACGAAGATCCCCTCTTCCGGCGAGGTGACGAAAACGGTGACGCTGGCGCGCACCTGCCCGACCACCGCCCCGATGGCATTGGCGACATCGGCATCCGGGGGGATCGAGGAGGCCGAATCCAGCATGTCGGCAATGGCGGGATAATAAACCGGTGCCGAGGCCCCGAGGCCGACCAGCGGGCGATCCAGCCCGACCCCGAAGCGGACAATGCCGGGCTTGCGGCGCAGAGCCCGGTCGATTTCGACCGATTCCTTCGTGTTGACGCCGACAACACCATCATCCAGCAGGCAGGCGGCGAGAATCACTTCGCAGGATTGCCGGGTCAGCTGATCGACGATCCTTTCGGCAAATTCCTCCGGGCTCTGGGCGAGCGGCCTGCCGGCCCCGTCCTTGGCGCGGGCGGCAAGCGCCAGCCCGAGGCGGGCGGCCTCGCCATGCCACTGGCCCTGGCGGCCGAGCACATGCATGGCATCGGAAGGGGTAATGCCTGACAGATGCACCAGACCCCGTGATACCAGCCGGTCGAGTGTTGCCCGCTGCGGCGTGCTCATCAACAACTGGTCAAGGGGAATGGGCGTGGTGCCGATCCGGTCGAACAGGGCCTGTTCCTGCGCCTGCAGGCCGCTTGCCAGATGATCCGGCACGCCGGTGCGGATGGCAAACTTGCCGTCGTGGCGACCGATATGGGTGGTGCGGATCTGGCGCTCCAGCGTTTCGACCACGATGGCGCCATGGCTTGCGGCAAGCAGGCTCAAGGGCAGGAAGCGGCGCGGGCCGAGGGTGAACTTCGCCTCAAGACCGCGATCGTTGATCCGGACTTCCGAATCACCGCCGAGCCCGTAGGTGCGCATCGCCACCGCCTCGACCATGGTGCGGTAGCCGCCGACGACGGCTCCTTCCGCATCCAGGCGCGGACGGCCATCCTCCAGCACCGCGACATCGGTGGTGGTGCCGCCGATGTCGGAGACCACGGCGTTGTCGAGACCGGTCAGGTAGCGTGCGCCGACCAGGCTTGCAGCCGGGCCGGACAGGATGGTTTCGATGGGGCGGACCTTGGCTTCGGCAGCCGAAATCAGCGCACCATCGCCACGCACCACCATCATCGGCGCATGAATGCCCCGGCCTTCCAGAAACCGCTCGCAGGCCCCGACCAGCCGGTCGATCATCGACACCAGCCGGGAATTCAGCAGCGTCGTCAGCGCCCGGCGGGGGCCGCCGAGCCTGGAGGAGAGCTCATGGCTGCAGGTGACCGGCAGATGGGAGTTTTCCAGAATGAAATCGCGCACCCGGATTTCGTGGGCGGGATTGCGCACGGCAAAATAGCCGGCCACGGCGAATGAGGAGACGGACTTCGACAACTCCGGCAAGGCAGCCGCCAAATGGTCAAGTTCGAGCGGCGTTTCATTGCCATGCACATTGTGGCCGCCCGGCAGGAAGATCACCGGATCACTGCCAAGCGCGGCTTCAAGCCCGTCACGCTTCAGGTCATCGGGACCAAAGCCGATCATCACCAGCCCGGAACGCCCGCCCTGCCCTTCGACCAGTGCATTGGTGGCAAGCGTCGTCGACAGCGAGACGAGGCTGATGGCGGACACCGGAATGCCCGCAGCCGCGATCACCGCATCCACCGCGCCGGAAATGCCGACGGCGAGATCATGCCGTGTGGTCAGCGACTTGGCCTTGGCAACGACACCGCGGGTTTCGTGGAACAGGGCCGCATCGGTATAGGTACCGCCCGTGTCGATGCCGAGAAGAAAATGGGACGCCACGATCTGCCAGTCTCCGGTTCAGGGGATTTCATTCAGGGAATTCGACCAGCGCCAGAACCTGTCAGGTTCATACGGAACCTGTCAGGTTCTGGCGCTTATTGTTTTCGTTTGTCATTTCGTTCAAACGAGTTTGAGCGCTCAAACTCCATATTGCACAGCCGCAGGCCAGCCGCTTGGCTACAAACGGCAGTTTTCCGGCGCGAAATGACTGTTTCGCCTGGATTTTGTCAAGCAGCCTCACCCTTGACAACAGGGCTCGGGCGTTTCGACACCCGCATCGGCAGCCCGTTCAGGGGCTGGGTGGTCAGTTTCTGCACCGGCCAGACCCGGACACCTTCCACCGCGTCAAACCGCCAGTGCCGCATCAGCACCGCAAGCGCGATCACGGCTTCCTGAAGCGCGAAGGTTGCGCCGATGCAGATGCGCGGGCCTGCCCCGAAGGGGAGATACTGGAACCGCCCGATCTGGTCGCGGTTTTCCGGCAGAAAGCGCTGCGGACGGAATTCACGCGGCTTTTCCCAATAGAGTGCGTGGCGATGCAGGGTCCAGGGCATGACCAGAACGGTGGTGCCGGGGCGGATCTCCACTGTCTTGCCGCCCTGATCCGTAAAGCTGTCGGGGGCAATGGCCGCGCGGTTGATCGAGGGGGCGGGCGGATAGAGTCGCAGCGCTTCTTCGAAGGCGGCGCGGACATGCGGCATGCGGTCGAGCCATTCGACCGGCGGGACGCCCTCCCCCAGGACCAAATCCACTTCCGCTTCCATCGTCTCGCGCCAGCGCGGCAGGTGGGCAACGCAATAAAGGGTCCAGGCAAGCGCCCGCGCCGTCGTCTCGTGTCCGGCCCCGATGAAGGTCAGGATATTGTCCTCGATCTCCGCCATGCCGAGCCCGTCCGGACCGGAGGCCTCAAGCAGCAGGGTGAGGAAATCGTCAGGCGCCGACGCCCGGTCCCGGGCAAGGTGCTGGCGGCGGCGGTTGATGGTTTCGGCGACCACGGCGCGGAACTTGTTCAGCACCCTGCGCCCGCCAAACCGGGTCAGGCGCGGCACGAAGGCCGGTGCCCGCAGCAGGTCCATCGGATCGACCCGGCCCATCCGGTGCAGGAGCGCTTCGACATCACCGGCAAAATCATCGGTCGCCGTGGCAATCTCGCCCGAAAACAGGGTTTCGGAAAGAATCTCGAAGGTCATTTCCGTCATGTGGGTGGCGATATCGACGATTTCGCCGGTGTCGGTCACATGGGCGTAACGGGTGACGAAGGTTTCCGATTTCTCCAGCATCTGCCGGGCAAAGCCACGGGCATGGCGAGGCGTGAAAACCGGGGCCATGGCCCTGCGCGACCGCTTCCACACCTCGCCTTCGGCTGTCAGCAAGCCATCGCGCAGGATCGGCCGCAGGATCAGCTGGCGGATGGTCGCCATCCGGTAATTGGCGGCATTGTCGACCAGCACATGGCGAATGAGGCCGGGATCATTGGCAATCAGCGTGCGTTCGCCGAAGAAGGAGACGTCAATCCACGGCAGCGTATAGGAAGGCTCGCCCCAGAGTTCGAGCGGGTTGTTCAGCAAGGTTGCGACGACGGTCAGACGTGATGGCGGCACGGTACGCGGCACCGGGGCCGGGGGTTCGAAACTTTCGATGTCTGGCAGCATGAGCGGTCCTGAACGACGTGCGTCTTGCCGGAGGCAAGCACCCACCACAATCTAATGCGTACCACTCAAATGTGTAGGGCGATTTTACCGGAATACCGGTTTCAGCGTCCCGTCCGGCCTCAGAACAGCTTCCGCAATTCGGAAAGCTTGTCATTGATCAGCCAGCCATAATAGTTCTCTTCCGGCAGGACCTGCTGTCCGCCCCGGTTTCTTGCCGCCAGTGCCTCTGCCCGCTGCGAGGTGTTGCCGAGATTATAGAGTGTGGCCGTGATGCCGGGGTTGTTCGAAATGTCCATACCGGCAATTGACCGGTAATCGTCAATCGACTGGCGAATGGCGGCGCCGATGAAGTCGAGCGACATGTCGGGATCCATGATCGCGTCATAGACGCTGGAGGCGTTCGCCTCGTCAAGCCTGGTGACGCCGGAGCGGGCATGGACAAGATCCGACAGTTTCAGGGCCGTCAGCGGATTGACCTGGCCGAGACCGAAGGTCTGCCCGGCATAGAAGGGCTGGAAGAATACCGCGCTGAAGCGATTGTCGGGAAAATCCTTGCCCCCGACCGTCTTGCCGCGGAACTTGTCTTCCCAGATCATCTCGCGGCAGGTCCAAAGGTGATAGGAATCGCTGAATTTGCCACAGGCTGAAAATTCCGGCCTTGCGACAAATTCGTCCACCTTCTCCCCATCATAGGCAAAGACAAAGCTGTTGCCCGCATAGGCGGCGGCCTTGACGTAATAGGATTGCAGCCGGTCATAGGCATCGACATTATAAGTATGTTCACCGACCAGCGCGCCGGCGATGTGGACCGGATCGATGCCATAGGCACGGGCGGTCGACTTGACCTTGGCCCTCAGATCATCGTCGCTCGCCAGCAGATCGCGGATTTTCTCGTATTTGATGTCGAATGTGGTTTTGCCCGCCCGGGTGCGTCGCACGGAAGCGCCGGGAATGGGCGGCTGTTCCGCATGCCGGTTTCCCGGGGGCACGACCGTGACAGCCTCTGCCGCAGAAAGGCTTGTCCAGATGCTGGCGGCTGCCAGGCAGAAAACTGCAAGAATATGTCGCACCGCATCAACCCCGGGGAATCACCATGTCAGAGACGTGCTGCGTGAGGCCAAAATTTGGCCAAATGAAGCCCGCCACCGCATTCGAATGGAGACCTGCTTTAGAAACATGCCGGGCACCTGTCGAGGTCGCCGACGCAATAGCGCCGGATTTGCCGTGGTCGATGCAGGCAGGACACAGGCAAGCCCGGCCCCGCCTGCAATCCCGTCAAAGGATGAAACGCGACAGGTCGGTATTGGTGGCGAGTTCGCCGACGTGATCGCGAACATAGGCCTCGTTGATGGTCACCGCACTGCCGCCACGATCCGGCGCGTTGAAGGAAATTTCGTCCAGCACCCGTTCCATCACCGTCTGCAGCCGGCGCGCGCCGATATTCTCGACCGACGAATTCAGCAGCACCGCCACATCGGCCAGTGCATCGATGGCATCCTCGGTGAAATCGAGGGTGAGGTCCTCGGTTTCCATCAGCGCCCGGTACTGGCGGATCAGGCTTGCTTCCGGCTCGGTCAGGATGCGGCGGAAATCCTCCCTGGTGAGCGGTTTCAGCTCGACCCGGATCGGCAGGCGGCCCTGCAGTTCCGGCAGGAGGTCGGAGGGTTTCGACACATGGAAGGCGCCGGAGGCAATGAACAGGATATGGTCGGTCTTGACAGGCCCGTGCTTGGTCGAGACGGTCGTGCCTTCCACCAGAGGCAGCAGGTCGCGCTGCACGCCTTCACGCGACACGCCAGCCCCCACGCCGCCATCACGGGCAGCGATCTTGTCGATTTCGTCGAGGAAGACAATGCCGTTGTTTTCGACCGCATGCACCGCTTCGCGAATCACCTGCTCGCTGTCGACCAGCTTGTCGGATTCATCGCGAATCAGGTCCGGAAAGGACTTCTTCACCGTGGTCTTCAGTTTCTTGGTGCGGTTTCCCATCGCCTTGCCGAACATGTCGGAGAGGTTCAGCACACCGATATTGGCACCCGGCATGCCGGGAATCTCGAAGCCCGGATTGCCCGATGCGGTATCGGCAATGTCGATCTCGATTTCCTTGTCGTCCAGTTCGTTGGCCCTGAGTTTCTTGCGGAAGCTGTCGCGGGTGGCAGGCGAGGCGGTTGCGCCGACCAGCGCGTCGAGCACCCGTTCCTCGGCATTCTGATGGGCCGCCGCCTGCACGTCGGCACGCTTCTTCTCGCGCACCAGTCCGATGCCGATCTCGACCAGATCGCGGATGATCTGCTCGACATCGCGGCCGACATAGCCGACCTCGGTAAATTTGGTGGCCTCGACCTTGATGAAAGGCGCACCGGCAAGCTTGGCAAGGCGGCGGGAAATTTCCGTCTTGCCGACGCCGGTCGGCCCGATCATCAGGATATTCTTCGGCATCACCTCGTCACGCAGGTCATCGGGCAATTGCTGGCGGCGCCAGCGGTTGCGCAGCGCGATGGCCACCGCCCGCTTGGCTTCATGCTGGCCGACTATGTGCCGGTCCAGTTCGGATACGATTTCGCGCGGCGAAAAATGTGTCATGTCATTCTACCCTGTCCGGCGGAACGCCCGGACTGCAATATGATGTCAGGATGCGGCGTCGAGGGTTTCGACGACCACGTTATGATTGGTATAGACGCAGATATCGGCGGCGATCTGCATGGCGCGCCGCGCGATCTCTTCTGCCGACTTGTCACTGTCCATCAGCGCGCGGGCGGCGGCGAAGGCGTAATGGCCGCCCGACCCGATGGCCATGGTGCCATGTTCGGGTTCGAGCACATCGCCATTGCCGGTGATCGCCAGCGTCACCGTCCTGTCGGCCACCAGCATCATCGCTTCGAGATTGCGCAGATACTTGTCGGTGCGCCAGTCCTTGGCAAGCTCGACGGCGGCGCGCATCAGCTGGCCGGGATACTGGTCGAGCTTCTTTTCCAGCCGCTCCAGAAGGGTAAAGGCATCGGCGGTCGCCCCGGCAAATCCGGCAATCACCTCGCCGCCCTTGCCGATGCGGCGCACCTTGCGGGCATTGCCCTTCATCACGGTCTGGCCAAGGCTCACCTGGCCATCGCCTGCAATCACGATCTGGCCGTCCTTGCGCACCGTGATGATCGTCGTCGCATGCATTGTTCCATAGGGATTATGTTCACTCATCGCTCACCTTAATGATATCCGCGGGCCCCGGCATTTCGAGGCCAGGCCCGTCTCTGTCAATCTATGTAAGCACGCCGGCGACGATTGCAAATCACCTGGTCAAGGGCAGCCCCCGTCGAAATAGAAGCGCGGACTTCTGGATATTTCGGTTCTTGCCTGTTATGGAGCCCCGGTGGACTGATTGCGGCATTGGCTCTCGGGCTCCGCCTTGCGAAGGCGACTGCCGCAATCACTCCACCGGGTATTTCCCTGCATATGGACAGGAAGTTTGGCAATGGCAGAGACGGATGCGGGCCGCAGGGCCCAGGTTTCCCGCAGCACCAACGAGACCTCGATCTCGGTAGCGGTCAATATCGACGGCACCGGTCGCGGCAAGATCGAAACCGGCATCGGTTTCTTCGATCACATGCTGGACCAGCTCTGCCGCCATTCACTGATCGACATGGACATTTCCGCCAGCGGCGACCTGCATGTCGATGACCACCACACGGTCGAAGATACCGGCATTGCCATCGGACAGGCCCTGTCGAAGGCGCTCGGCGACCGCAAGGGCATCACCCGCTATGCCTCGCTTGATCTGGTGATGGACGAAACCATGACCAAGGCAGGCATCGACCTCTCGGGCCGGCCCTTCCTCGTCTGGAACGTCAAGTTCAGCGCGCCGAAAATCGGCACTTTCGACACGGAACTGGTGCGCGAATTCTTCCAGGCCCTGTCCCAGCATGCCGGCATCACGCTGCATGTGATGAACCACTATGGTGCCAACAACCACCATATCGCCGAAACCTGCTTCAAGGCCGTGGCGCGCGTGCTGCGCACGGCAACCGAAATCGACCCGCGCCAGGCCGGCCGGGTTCCCTCGACCAAGGGGACGCTGGTTTAGCGCAGACCTTGCCGGTACCACAGGCACCGGAAAGCCAATCGGGAGCGAATGCATGGCAAGCTATCTGGTTCTGACGCCGCAGGGAACGCGTGGCCCGACCGATGCCGCCCGCTTCGTGCGGGACGGGTTTTCGATCTTTGCGCTCGTCTTTCCGCTGCTGTGGATGCTCGCCCACCGGCTCTGGCTCCCTGCCGCCCTGCTCTTCGCCATTGAGGCCGTCATCGGATATTACGCAGCGCAGACCGGCCATGATACGGGAGCGGCGCTGGTGCTGTTTGCGCTGTCGCTGCTGATCGCGCTCGAGAGTGGCCAGATCCGCTATCGCTTCCTGAGTGGCAAGGGGTGGCAGACCGGGGCGATCATTCCCGCTGGCAGCCTTGCGGAAGCGGAAGAGATCTATTTTTCCGGGCTGTCTGGCACCGCTCCTTCATCGGACCCGCCTCTTCCCGTCGTGGCGAAGGCAGGCCCCTGGGGCGGCATGCGGCATCAGGGCCCGGCACTCGGCCTGTTCGACTACGGCAAGGGACGCTGACAATGCGCGTGGCAATCATCGATTACGGATCCGGCAATCTGCGTTCGGCGGTCAAGGCCTTCGAGCGAGCCGCCCGTGACAGCTCTATCGATGCCGAGATTATCCTGACGGACAGGCCCGAGGTCGTTGCCGCTGCGGATCGCATCGTGCTTCCGGGTGTGGGTGCCTATGCGGATTGCAGGTCCGGCCTTGCCGCCGTTTCCGGCATGGAACAGGCGCTGCGCGCCGCGGTCGAGGAAAAGGCGCGGCCGTTTCTCGGCATCTGCGTCGGCATGCAGCTGATGTCGTCGCGCGGGCTTGAAAAGACCGTCACCGAAGGGCTCGGCTGGATCAGGGGCGATGTCATCGAAATGGTGCCCGGCGATCCCGCGCTGAAGATCCCGCAGATCGGCTGGAACACGCTGACTCTGGCGCGCCCCCATCCGCTGTTCGACGGGATCAGGACCGGACAGGACGGCTTGCATGCCTATTTCGTCCATTCCTACCATCTTGAGGCCGAGGCTCCCGAAGATGTGGTGGCGACCACGGATTACGGTGGTCCGGTCACCGCCTTCGTCGCCCGCGACAACCGGGTCGGAGCCCAGTTCCACCCGGAGAAGAGCCAGTCGCTCGGCCTTGCCCTGATTGCCAATTTCCTGCGCTGGAAGCCCTGAGGGCCTTGGCGCTTTGCCCGCATTTCACATGAATGGACCTGCAACGATGATCCTGTTTCCCGCCATCGACCTCAAGGACGGTGCCTGTGTCCGCCTGAAGCTCGGCGACATGGCAGAGGCGACCGTCTACAATCCCGATCCTGCCGCGCAGGCGCGCAGCTTTCAGGACCAGGGCTTTGAATGGCTGCATGTGGTTGATCTCAACGGTGCCTTTGCCGGGGAAAGCGTCAACGGGGCGGCGGTCGATGCGATCCTTGCCGCCACCACCAATCCGGTGCAACTCGGCGGCGGCATTCGCACCCTCGCCCATATCGAAAACTGGCTGTCGCGCGGCCTTGCCCGGGTGATCCTCGGCACGGTCGCGGTGCGCGATCCGGCTCTGGTGATCGAGGCATGCCGCCTGTTTCCCGGCAAGGTCGCCGTCGGTATCGACGCCAAGGGCGGCAAGGTGGCGGTCGAAGGCTGGGCCGAGGCCTCGGAACTCGGCGTGATCGAGCTTGCCAGGAAATTCGAGGGAGCCGGTGTTGCCGCCATCGTCTATACCGACATCGACCGCGACGGCATTCTGGCCGGGATAAACTGGGCCTCGACGCTGGAACTGGCCGATGCCGTGTCGATTCCGGTAATCGCGTCCGGGGGCCTTGCGTCGCTGGACGACATTCGCCGGATGCTGGCGCCGGATGCGACTAAATTAGCGGGTGCGATCTCCGGCCGGGCGCTCTATGATGGCCGCATCGACCCCAGGGAAGCCCTCGACCTTATCCGCTCTCGATCCAAGGAACGCACATGACCCTGAAGGCACGCGTCATTCCCTGCCTCGACGTCAAGGATGGCCGGGTGGTCAAGGGCGTCAATTTCGTCGACCTGATCGATGCCGGTGATCCGGTCGAAGCCGCCAAGGCCTATGATGCCGCCGGGGCCGACGAGCTCTGCTTTCTCGACATTACCGCCTCCTCCGACAATCGCGACACGATTTTCGATGTCGTCGCCCGCACGGCCGATCATTGCTTCATGCCGCTGACGGTTGGCGGCGGGGTGCGTGCCGTCGCCGACATCCGCAAGCTGCTGCTCTGCGGGGCCGACAAGGTTTCGATCAATTCCGCAGCAGTCAGCAATCCCGACTTCGTTACCGAAGCCGCCGACAAGTTCGGCAACCAGTGCATCGTCGTCTCGATCGATGCCAAGCGTGTCTCCGCCGGGGACGAGACGCCGCGTTGGGAGATCTTTACCCATGGCGGTCGCAAGGCGACCGGCATCGACGCCGTCGCCTTCGCCATCGACATGGCGGAACGGGGTGCCGGTGAATTGCTGGTGACCTCGATGGATCGCGACGGCACAAAGAGTGGCTACGATATCGGCCTGACCCGGGCGATTGCCGATCAGGTGCGCGTGCCGGTCATCGCCTCCGGCGGCGTCGGCTCGCTCGACGATCTCGTCGCAGGCATCCGCGATGCCCATGCCAATGCGGTTCTCGCCGCCTCGATCTTTCATTTCGGCACCTATACGATCAGCCAGGCGAAGCATTATATGGCCGGACATGGCATTGCCATGCGGCTCGACTGAGGGGGACGGCGGGTGCACGAATTTACCCTTGCAAGCCTCGAAGAAATTGTCGCCCGCCGGGCTGCCGCCTCGCCGGAGGAGTCGTGGACGGCCAGGCTGGTTGCCGCAGGCCAGGCAAAGGCCGCCAAGAAGCTTGGCGAGGAGGCAATCGAGGCGGTGATGGCGGCCGTCACCGGCGACCGGCAGAATCTCGTCTATGAATCCGCCGATCTGCTGTTCCATCTTCTGGTGGTGCTGAAGATTGCCGATATTCCCCTTGCCGAGGTCATGGCGGAGCTGGAGCGCCGCACCGGCCAGACCGGCCTTGCCGAAAAGGCCGCGCGGAAAGAGCCCTGATGACAGAGGACAGCCAGACCGCCCAGCCGATGCTTTCCCCCGCGCATGCGGATGGCGACAGCACCTTGTCGAAAGAGGCGCTCGGCCCGTTCCAGCCGGATATCTACTCGCCCTATCATGTGTTTACCTCCGAGGAATGGGCGCATTTCAGGGCCGACACGCCTTTGACGCTGTCTGCCGACGAGGTCAAGCGGCTGCGCTCGCTCGATGATCCCATCGATCTCCAGGAAGTGCGGCGGATCTATCTGTCACTGTCGCGCCTGCTGTCCTCTCATGTCGAATCCTCGCAGATGCTGTTCAAGCAGCGCGACCAGTTCCTGAGCCTGTCGGAAAGCTCGAAGACCCCCTTCGTCATCGGCATTGCCGGATCTGTGGCGGTCGGCAAATCGACCACGGCGCGTATCCTGAAGGAACTGCTGGCCCGCTGGCCGTCGAGTCCGAAGGTCGACCTGGTGACGACAGACGGCTTTCTCTATCCGAACGCCGTGCTGCAACGGGAAAACCTGATGCAGCGCAAGGGTTTCCCGGAGAGCTACGATATCGGCGCGCTGCTGCGCTTCCTGTCGGAGATCAAGGCAGGGCGGCCGAATGTCACCGCGCCCACCTATTCGCACCTGACCTATGACGTGATCCCGGACGAATACCGGATCGTCGACCGGCCCGATATCCTGATCTTCGAGGGCATCAACGTGCTCCAGTCGCGCGATCTGCCCGAGGACGGCAAGGTCATACCGATGGTGTCTGATTTCTTCGACTTCTCGATCTATATCGATGCCGACGAAAAGCTGATCCACAAATGGTATGTCGACCGGTTCATGCGGCTGCGGCAGACGGCGTTTCGCGATCCGAATTCCTATTTCAACCGCTATGCGCAGGTCAGCGTCGAAGATGCGCTCGATATTGCCGAAAGTCTCTGGGCCAATATCAACCTCAAGAACCTCCGCCAGAACATCCTGCCGACCCGCCCGCGCGCCGATCTGATCCTGCAGAAGGGCAACAACCATTTCATCGAGAAGGTGGCGCTCCGAAAACTTTGATCAGGCCGGTATGGCCTGAATGCGCTGATCGCGCCAGACCAGCAGCAGATTGAGGGCAAGGTAGATCAGGACGACACCGATGCTGGCCCCGAATCCCAGAAGCGTCACCACCGGCACGAACAACGGATAGAGCCAGGCAATCCCGTGGGCGACCAGCGGCAAGCGCCTTTCGGTGGCAAACAGGAAAGCAACCGCAATGCTCAGCGGCACGCTGTCATAGACATAGCCATAGGGCGTGACGACAAGCGCCAGCAGCCCCGTCAGCACCACCCGGCGACCATGCCCGATCCTTGTGCCCGGCAGCCAGAGCCAGACCGTCATGCCGACGGCAAGGGCGGAAAACAAAAGCTGCACCGCATAGCTCCCCGTCAGTCCGAGGCCGAAGGATCTGGCCGCGGCAAAGACCGTGAAAGCCAGCGTGTGATAGGGCTGCGGATAGGGAGCTTCAAGAATTGCAGTCATCAGCGGCGCGGTGACCGAGCGAAACAACAGCCAGCTATCAAAACCAAAGAACAGGGTGGTGATGCCGGCGAGCAGGATGGTTGTCACCGCCGCCGACAGGATGGCCCGGAGGTTCCAGCTCGCCAGAAGGCAGAAGGGGACGAGGAGACCGAGATGCGGCTTCATCGTCAGGAGGCCGAACAGCAGCCCCGCGACAACAGGCCTGCGGGGGGCCAGCGCCAGGCCCGCGATCAGCAGGCTTGCGGTAAAGGCCCCGTTTTGCCCCACCACCGCATTCATCACCACCGAGGGGGAGACAAGCACCGCCAGATGCGCGAGCAGCGGCAGTTTCAGTGGGCGGATGGCCAGATGCAGGAGGCCGATGTTGCCGAAGGTCCAGACAAGATAGGCAGGCACGACCGGCAAGAGCCCGAGCGGCACCGCCAACAGCAGCATCGAGGGCGGATAGCTCCATTCCTGATCGGTGAGAAGCGGCGTGAACAGCTGGCGAAGGGCGGCGCGATAGGCATCAACCTCAAACAGCAGATGCACCCTGCCCTGCCGGGCAAAGAGGCCTCCGGCCCAGAGATTGCTGAAATCCCAGATCGGCAGCTTCCGGTTCAGGTGCGAGAGACCATTGACATCCAGCGTCCAGAGCGAGCGCAGGATATAGGCCGACAGGATCAGCCCAAAGGCCACCACCGCTGCGGCCACGATCCCGGTGAGCCTGCCTTGTCCGTTCTCCACCACTCACCCCGCTTTTGTGACCCGCCGCAGCGTCAGATTGATACGGCCACCGTTGTTAAGAAGCGGTGACGTGCCGGGGTAAATACGGTCAACGCCGTGAAATATCAGCCGCGATGGCCCGCCAAGCACGACGATATCGCCGCTGTCGAGCCGGATCGAGCGGGTCGCATCCTTGCGGTCGAGGCCTCCGAACCGGAACAGGCAGCTGTTGCCCAGCGAGACCGAGAGGACGGGGGCGCAAAGATCCTGTTCGTCGCGATCCTGGTGCAGGCCCATTTTCGCCGCATCATCATAAAAGTTGACGAGGCAGGCCTGCGGCTCATGGTTAAGGCCGGTGATCTCCCGCCAGAGTGTCAACAGCGCGACCGGAATTGCAGGCCAGGGTGCGCCCGTTGCGGGATGGAAAGCCTGATAGCGGTAGCCCCGCTCCTTGTCCGTCACCCAGCCGAGCGATCCGCAATTGGTCATCCGCACTGACATCGGCTTGCCGGTCCGGGGCATCGCAGGCACGTAGAGCTGGGCTTGGCGAACGATATCCCGGATGTCGGCGACCAGCGCCTGCTGGGCCTTCGCATCGAGAAAATGCGGAAGGTGGCGGAGACCTTCAGGCAATGTCAGCATCGACAGATCCTTTCTGGCACCCTTCCCGGCATCAGTCCTGACCCGGCTTGCCGCGCATCTTCTTGACATCGGCACGGCCCGATTTTTCCTTGAGCCGGCGTTCGATGGACCCCTTGGAGGGTTTGGTCTTGCGGCGCGGCGGCGGCGGGGGGGCGGCAGCTTCGAGCAGCAGTTCCTTCAGCCGGTCGCGGGCGTCCTCGCGGTTGCGCTCCTGGCTGCGAAAGCGGTTGGCCTCGATCATCAGCACGCCCTCCTTGGAGGCGCGGCGTCCGGACAGCTTCAGTGCATTTTCCTTGACCCGGTCGTTCAGCGACGGTGAATTCCTGATATCAAAGAACAGCTGGACGGCGGTCGAGACCTTGTTGACATTCTGCCCGCCCGGACCACCGGCCAGCACGAATTGCTCGGTCAGTTCCCAACCGGCAATCGTGATTCTCGAATTGATCTGCAGCGGATCGCTGGCCATGGGTGTCGTCCTTTTGCCAAGCCATTACCGCATTCCGGGGCAAACCGGAACGATTTTCAGCGGGGAAGCGTCTGCCTTGCCGGGGCGCGGCGCGCAACCCATGGAAAAACCCGGCAGATTGCCCTGCCGGGTTTCACGTGAATCAGTGGCTGTGGCCCTTGCCGTAAAGCCTATTCGGCAGCGGCTTTCTGGCCGGGTGCGGCATCGCGCACGGTGCCATCGACATGATCCTCGAACTTGGCAAAATTGGCGATGAACATGCCGACCAGCTTTTCGGCCTGCGCATCATAGGCATCGCCATCCGCCCAGGTGGAGCGCGGATCGAGAATGCGGCTGTCAACGCCTTCGACTTCAACCGGAACCTGGAAGCCGAAATGGCTGTCGCGGCGCAAGCTCGCCGATTTCAGCCGGCCGTTCAGGGCTGCCGTCAGCAAGGCGCGGGTGGCGCGGATCGGCATCCGGCTGCCGGTGCCATAGGCCCCGCCGGTCCAGCCGGTATTGACCAGCCAGCAATCGACGCCATGCCGCGCAATGAGATCACGCAGCAGATTGCCGTATTCGGCAGGATGGCGCGGCATGAAGGGTGCGCCGAAGCAGGTGGAGAAGGTCGCTTCCGGTTCCGTGACGCCCTTTTCGGTGCCGGCAACCTTGGCGGTATAGCCGGAGAGGAAATGGTACATCGCCTGTTCCGGTGTCAGCCGGGCAATCGGCGGCAAGACGCCAAAGGCATCCGCCGTCAGCATGATGATGGTCTTCGGGTGGCCTGCGCGACCGGTTTGCGAGGCATTCGGAATGAAATGCAGGGGATAGGCGCAGCGGGTGTTTTCGGTCAGCGATGCATCGTTGAAATCCGGATTTCGGTTTTCGTCGAGCACGACATTTTCCAGCACCGTGCCGAACCGCTTCGTGGTCGCATGGATTTCCGGCTCGGCTTCGGCGGACAGCCGGATGGTCTTGGCATAGCAGCCACCTTCGAAATTGAAGATGCCCGCCTCGCCCCAGCCATGCTCGTCATCGCCGATCAGGGTGCGCTTCGGATCGGCAGACAGGGTCGTCTTGCCGGTGCCGGAAAGGCCGAAGAACACGGCGGCATCGCCATCCGGACCGACATTCGCCGAGCAATGCATCGGCATGACGCCTCTTTCGGGCAGGCGGTAATTGAGGGCGGTGAAGACCGACTTCTTCATCTCGCCGGCGTAAGAGGTGCCACCGATCAGAATCAGGCCATTGACGAGGTCGCAGGCAATCACCGTCTCGCTGCGGCAGCCGTGGCGGGCGGGATCGGCACGGAAACTCGGCAGGTCGATGATGGTCAGCTTCGGCTGGAAGCCTGGCAGCGTGGCGCGATCCGGGCGGATCAGCAGGTTGCGGATGAACAGCGAGTGCCAGGCCAGTTCGGTGATAATCCGCGACGGCAGCGCATTGCTGGTATCGGCCCCGCCGACGAGGTCCTGTACGAAGAGATCGAGCCCGCGCGCATGGGCCAGCATGTCGGCCTTCAGCAGGGCGAAATGACCGGGCGACATCGGCTTGTTGTTGTCCCACCAGATCTGGCTGTCGGTCACGGCATCGCGCACCACGAACTTGTCCCTGGCGGAGCGGCCGGTATGCTGGCCGGTCAAGGCCCGCAGCGCGCCGTCGGCGGTCAGCGTGGCCTCGCCGCGGCGGATGGCCTCCTCATACAATTCTGCTTCCGAAAGATTGTAATGGACGCGCGCGGCATCCTGAAGTCCGATTTGGTCGATACCGTATGCCGGGTTACGCAAGCCGATTTCTTCCATGATCCTGCTTTCCTCCGCATGAGATCAAAGTTTTTCAAACGTGAGCGGACCATAGACATGGATTTTAATTTCCACAAGCGGATTATCCTTAAAAGTTCAACAATTTCAATATATTAATCGATTTAAAAGAAAATAACATTTTTTAAATCGTTTAAATCGCACTTTGCCTGGAGTCGTTAACCACACATGAGGCGTTCTTGTCGCGACATCGCGGCGAAGCCAGCATTTGCCTTTGCCACAATTTGTTCCACCTTTATCCCCATAAGCATCACCCGAAGGCTTTAACCTGGGCTGGGAAATCCGGGAGAGTGCCAATGATCATGGAGACGAACAGCATGCAGACCATTGCATTGGTGGATGACGACCGGAATATTCTGACCTCGGTGTCGATTGCGCTCGAAGCCGAGGGCTACAAGGTCGAGACGTATACGGACGGGGCCTCGGCGCTCGACGGACTTCTGGCCCGCCCGCCGCACCTTGCCATCTTTGACATCAAGATGCCGCGCATGGACGGGATGGAGCTTTTGCGCCGCCTCCGGCAGAAATCGGACCTGCCCGTCATCTTCCTCACCTCCAAGGATGAGGAAATCGATGAACTGTTTGGCCTGAAGATGGGTGCCGACGATTTCATCACCAAACCCTTCTCGCAGCGCCTGCTGGTCGAGCGGGTGAAGGCGATTCTGCGGCGCGCCGCCAATCGCGAGGCAGCGCTTGCCAATCCGGCAAAACCGGGCTCCGCCGTGCAGCAGGCCCGCTCGCTGGAACGCGGTCAGCTCGTCATGGATCAGGAGCGCCATACCTGCACCTGGAAGAACGAGCCGGTGACACTGACGGTGACCGAATTCCTCATCCTGCACTCGCTGGCCCAGCGCCCGGGTGTGGTCAAGAGCCGCGATGCGCTGATGGATGCCGCCTATGACGAGCAGGTCTATGTCGATGACCGCACCATTGACAGCCACATCAAGCGGCTGCGAAAGAAGTTCAAGATGGTCGATGACGATTTTGACATGATCGAAACGCTCTATGGCGTCGGCTACCGGTTCCGCGAAGCGGCCTGACGGCCGATACCGCCAGGACCGGACCGAACGGCATCCGGGGCTTTGAAATGCGCCGGATGAGAATGCATGAGATGAAGGCCTGAACGGGTGGCACCAGTACCGCTGGACAAGGACTTGGAAGATTCCGACGGAGTACCGGCACGCCGGACCCCGCGCCGTATCCTGTCGCGTTCCTTCGTGCTGATCCGCCGGGTCTTCGGCAATGCGGTGTTTTCCAGCCTGACCCGCCGCATCCTGTTCTTCAACCTCGCCGCCCTGATCGTGCTTGTCGGCGGCATCATGTATCTGAACCAGTTCCGCGAGGGGCTGATCGACGCGCGGGTCGAAAGCCTGCTGACGCAGGGCGAGATCATTGCGGGCGCGATTGCCGCCTCCGCCTCGGTCGACACCAATTCCATCACCATTGATCCGGAAAAGCTTCTCGAGCTGCAGGCCGGCCAAAGCATCACGCCATTGCCGAGCGACGAGGATCTGGAGTTTCCCATCGATCCGGAAAAGGTCGCCCCGGTTCTGCGGCGGCTGATTTCGCCAACCCGCACCCGCGCCCGGATCTTCGATGCGGATGCCAATCTGCTGCTCGATTCCCGCCACCTCTATGCGGGCGGCCAGGTGTTGCGCTTCGACCTGCCGCCGGTCGAAGGCGAGAAAGTCTCACTCTGGGAGCGGATCTCAGCCTGGGTCAACAAGGAGTTGCAGCAGGGCGACCTGCCGCTCTACAAGGAAGTGCCCGGCGGCGACGGCTCGATCTACCCGGAAGTGATGAACGCGCTGACGGGCGTGCGGGGCGCCGTCGTCCGCGTCACCGACAAGGGCGAGATGATCGTCTCCGTCGCCGTACCCGTGCAGCGCTTCCGCGCCGTCCTCGGCGTGCTGCTGCTGTCGACGCAGGCAGGCGACATCGACGAGATCGTCCATGCCGAGCGGCTGGCGATCCTGCGGGTTTTCGGGGTGGCGACGCTGGTCAATGTCGTGCTGTCGATGCTGCTTTCCTCGACCATCGCCACCCCGCTCCGGCGGCTGTCGGCGGCGGCCATCCGGGTCCGTCGCGGCGTCAAGGAGCGCGAGGAAATTCCCGACTTTTCCGCCCGTCAGGACGAAATCGGCAATCTTTCCGTTGCCTTGCGCGAAATGACATCCGCACTCTATGACCGCATCGACGCCATCGAGCGCTTTGCCGCCGATGTCAGCCACGAACTGAAGAACCCGCTGACTTCGCTTCGAAGCGCGGTCGAGACCTTGCCGCTGGCGCGCAGCGAGGAATCGAAGGGCCGCCTGCTCGCCGTCATCCAGCATGATGTCCGCCGCCTCGACCGGCTGATCAGCGACATTTCCGATGCTTCGCGGCTCGACGCCGAACTGGCGCGCACCGATGCCAGGCCGGTCGACCTGGAAAAGCTGTTGCACGACCTCGTCGATGTCTCCCGGCAGGTAAGGGCCTCCAAGAAGCAGGTCCGCATCGATTACCGGGTTGACCGCAAGCCCGGCACGAAGCCGAGCTTCAAGGTGAGCGGCCATGACCTGCGCATCGGCCAGATCGTCACCAACCTGATCGAAAACGCCCGCTCCTTCGTGCCGTCGGACGGCGGAGAGATCATCGTCACCCTGACCAGGACACGCAGCCGTTGCGTGGTGCAGGTCACCGACAACGGCCCCGGCATCCAGGCGGAAAATATCGACCGGATTTTCGAGCGTTTCTACACAGACCGTCCCGACACGGAAGCCTTCGGCCAGAATTCCGGGCTGGGCCTGTCGATCAGCCGCCAGATTGCCGAAGCGCATGGCGGCACGCTGAGGGCTGAAAACCTGATCAACCGCGAGACAGGCAAGATACGCGGCGCGTCCTTCCTTCTGTCGCTGCCTGCGATCCTGCCCGCATGAGCCCGGCACCCAACATCAACATTCACGCAACCGCCATCGTGGTGGCAACGACGGGCCTGCTTTTCGTCGGGCCGTCGGGATCCGGCAAATCCATTCTGGCCCATGCCTGCATTGCAGCCGCAGGGCGGGACGGGCTGTTTGCCAGCCTCGTCAGTGACGATCAGGTGTTTGTCACTCTCTACCACGGACGGGTAATCGCCTCGCGGCCGGAAAGCATTGCCGACCGGATGGAACTGCGTGGCTCCGGCATAGCCCGCGTGCCGTCGCTGGCGCGCGCCCGGATGGACTATGCCATCCTGCCCGGTTCCCTGGCCGGCATGCAACGGCTGCCCGACGAAGGAGAACAATTTGAAGTTCTCCCCGATACGCTGTTGCCACTGGTCAGGGTTGCAAATACCCATCCCGAACCGCTGGCGGTTCTCGCCCGCTTCATTCCTTTTTTGGGTTTCCCCGTCTAAATTTCGCTGGGGAAAGCTGCAAACAAGGCGAATCTTCGCGCCAATCTCCGCATTTCCTCGCTACAATCCCTTCGCGCCGGTGGACGAATGTGCTGCGTTGCGATAATTGGCTTGCTGATTGATCAGGCTTTAGGAGCATTTTTAAATGATCGGAGTTGTGCTTGTCACCCATGGCAAGCTGGCTGAAGAGTTTCGGCACGCGGTCGAACATGTCGTCGGTCCGCAGAAATTGATCGAAACCATCTCGATTGGTCCTGAAGATGACATGGACCAGCGCCGCCAGGATATTCTGGAAGCGGTCATGCGTGCCAATGACGGCTATGGCGTGATCATTCTCACCGACATGTTTGGTGGCACGCCTTCCAACATGGCGATTTCGGTGATGCAGGCCGGTCATGTCGAGGTGATTGCCGGCATGAACCTGCCGATGCTGATCAAGCTCGCCGGAGTGCGGGCCGACAACAACATGGAAAAGGCACTTGCAGAAGCCTCCGAAGCCGGACGCAAATATATCAATGTTGCCAGCCGCGTGCTGAGCGGCAAATAGGGAGATCCGAACGACCGATGGCTGAGCCTCTTTCCCGCGAATTGCTGATCATCAACAAACGTGGACTTCACGCCCGGGCGTCCGCCAAGTTCGTTCAGACGGTAGACGGGTTCAATGCCACCATCACGGTTACCCGGGATGGCATGACGGTCGGCGGCACCTCGATCATGGGTCTGATGATGCTGGCGGCCAGTCCCGGATGCACCATCCAGGTCACCGCCGAAGGTGCCGAGGCTGAAGCGGCGCTGAATGCCCTCGATGCCCTGATTGCCGACAAGTTCGGCGAAGAAATCTGAAACTGCACCGGCAACCATATAAAGACTTCTTTATATCCTTATTGCCATAATTTCCAAAGCCTGATACATCCGCGTCCAGCATTCGCGACCGTGGCGATGAACGCCCTTGCCTGCGAACGTGGAGCCGATATCGCCCCGCCCTGCCCTCGAGGCGCGCGCCGTGGCCATTCCTGGAAACCTGGAGAGCCCTATGAGCACTGAAAAAGATTATATTGTTGCCGATATCGGCCTGGCCGACTTCGGCCGCAAGGAAATCAGCATTGCCGAAACCGAAATGCCCGGCCTGATGGCGTCGCGCGCCGAATTTGGCGATGCCAAGCCGCTGAAGGGTGCCCGGATCACCGGTTCGCTGCACATGACCATTCAGACCGCCGTGCTGATCGAGACGCTGGTCGCGCTTGGCGCGGACGTGCGCTGGGCCTCCTGCAACATCTTCTCGACCCAGGACCATGCCGCCGCCGCGATTGCTGCTGCCGGCATTCCGGTTTTCGCCATCAAGGGCGAAACGCTGGAGGACTACTGGACCTATACCGACAAGATCTTCCAGTGGACCGACGGCGGCGTCTCCAACATGATCCTCGATGATGGCGGCGATGCCACCATGTATATCCTGCTCGGTGCCCGCGCCGAAGCCGGTGAGGACGTGCTGTCGAACCCGCAGTCGGAAGAAGAGGAAATCCTCGTCGCGCAGATCAAGAAGCGCCTGAAGGCCTCGCCCGGCTGGTTCACCAGACAGCGCGACGCCATCAAGGGTGTGACGGAAGAAACCACCACCGGTGTTCACCGCCTCTACCAGCTCGCTGAAAAGGGCCTGCTGCCCTTCCCGGCGATCAACGTCAATGACAGCGTCACCAAGTCGAAATTCGACAACAAATATGGCTGCAAGGAATCGCTGGTCGACGGCATCCGCCGCGGCACCGACGTGATGATGGCCGGCAAGGTTGCCGTGGTCTGCGGCTATGGCGACGTCGGCAAGGGCTCTGCCGCCTCGCTGCGGGGTGCCGGCGCCCGGGTGAAGGTGACGGAAATCGACCCGATCTGCGCGCTGCAGGCGGCGATGGACGGCTTTGAGGTGGTGAGGCTCGAAGACGTCGTGACGTCGGCAGACATCTTCATCACCACCACCGGCAACAAGGACGTGATCCGCATCGAGCACATGCGCGAGATGAAGGACATGGCGATCGTCGGCAATATCGGCCATTTCGACAACGAAATTCAGGTCGCCTCGCTGAAGAACCTGCGCTGGACCAATATCAAGCCGCAGGTCGACATGATCGAGTTCCCGAAGGGCAACCGGATGATCCTGCTGTCAGAAGGCCGCCTGCTCAATCTCGGCAATGCCACCGGCCATCCCTCCTTCGTGATGTCGGCCTCCTTCACCAACCAGGTTCTGGCCCAGATCGAGCTATACACCAAGCCGGACGCCTACAAGAATGAGGTCTATGTCCTGCCCAAGCATCTCGATGAGAAGGTCGCGCGCCTGCATCTTGAAAAGCTTGGCGCAAGGCTCACCGAGCTTTCGGGTGCCCAGGCCGACTATATTGGCGTCTCGACCACGGGTCCGTTCAAGGCGGAACACTACCGCTATTAACCATATTTGAAATATCCACAAGATATGGTAGCCGTCGCCTTGACAAAAGGCGGCGGCTTATTTTTTAGCCCCGGACTCTTCCCGGCGAATCCCATCCACAGTATCTTTTTAGCACTTGATTCGGAGTTGAGCGGCCCCCGTCTTCACTTCGGAAATGGGATGTCTTGTCGAATTGCGGCACCAGGGACGGAGACAGACCGGAATGTCGGACACAGAAAAAGACCTGCATTGGCAGGCAGCATTCGACGTGTGCGCCCGCACAGGCGAACTGTCGGATCTCCTGCGCATGGACGCAGGCAAGGCGGACAGGCAGGTGACGGCCCCCCGGGCCGGCGCGCTGAAGCATCGCCTGTGGCAGATCTGGATTTCGGGCACGGCGCTGGCGGGCTTTGCGGCTCCTGTGGTTGCCAACGAGACCTCGCCCATGCATGCACGGCTGTTTACATCGTCGGAAATGGTCGCCTCGTCGCTGGTCCTCGGAGTGATTTCCGCCGCGTTGCTCTCCGCCGTCTGGCTGATCCGGCAGAAGGGCAATATCGAGAGCGAGAGCCGCGAAATGCGCTCGGCGCTCTCCGATGCCAACCAGAAAATCTCGCGCTATCAGGCGCTGATTGCCGACAAGAACCGCCGCATCGTCATCTGGGAAGAACGCAGCAGCCAGCCGGAGATCCTGGGGCAATTGCCGGGCGAGACCGGTGCGCCGGTGGACTCCCGCGATTTTCTCGCCTTTGGCCGCTGGCTGAAGAGCCATTCGGCCGCCGATATCGACAAGGCCATCGACAATCTCAGAACCCATGCGCGCACCTTCGATCTGGTCGTCGAGACGCAGCGGGATGAAATTCTGGAGGTCCAGGGCCGGGTGTCCGGAGGCCGGGCCTTTGTCCGCTTCGTGGCGCTCAACAACCTGCGTGCAGAACTGGCCGAGATCAAGATCGAACGCGACCGGCTGGCAAGCTCGATCAACCTGTTCCAGAAACTGCTCGATTCCATCGACATGCCGGTCTGGCAGCGCGACCGCGAAGGCAAGCTGTCCTGGGTCAACGAGGCCTATGGCGATGCGGTGGAAGCCGCCTCACCCGAACAGGCCGTAACCGAAGGCCGGGAAATTCTCTCGACCATCGCGCGGGAAAAAATCAAGGCGACCGCCACGGCGGACAGCCCCTTCCACGACAAGATTTCGACCGTGGTGAGGGGGGCGCGGACCTTTTATGACGTGGTGGATATCCGCTCGCCGCTCGGCACATCCGGCATGGCGGTCGACATTTCCGAGACGGAGACGGTGCGCGAGGAGCTGCGCCGCACGCTGCGCGCCAATGCCGAGACCCTGAACCATCTCGCCACACCCGTGGCGATCTTCGACGGCAACCGCCGCCTGCAATTCTACAATCAGGCCTTCGTCCGGCTCTGGGAACTCGATATCGCCTTCCTCGAATCCGCCCCCGACAACAGCGAGCTTCTCGACCGGCTGCGCTCGGCCAACAAGCTGCCGGAGCAGCTGAGCTGGAAGAGCTGGAAGGAAAATGCCCTGTCGGTCTATCAGGCGCTTGATACCCAGACCGATCTCTGGCACCTGCCGAATGGCCAGACCCTGCGGGTCTTTGCCACCGCCCATCCGCAGGGGGGCGCGACCTGGGTCTTTGAAAACCTGACCGAGCAGGTGGATCTCGAGACCCGCTACAACACACTGGTACAGGTGCAGGGCGAAACCATCGACCATCTGGCCGAAGGGGTGGCGGTGTTCGGCCCGGACGGTCGCATCAAGCTCTCCAACCCGGCCTTCCGGGCGCTCTGGGGCATTACCGAGGTGCAGACGGCACCCGGCAGCCATATCCGCGCCATCGAAGAGGCCTGCGGCCAGAGCTATGACCAGCCGGATGGCTGGCGTCAGTTCGGCAAGATGATCACCAGCTTCGACGACGAGCGGCCCTCCTCGCAAGGGACGCTGGAACTGCGCTCCGGTCTCGTTCTCGATTATGCCGTGATCCCGCTTCCCAATGCCCAGACCATGCTGACCTTCGTCAACATGACAGACAGCGTGCGGGCCGAACGGGCATTGACCGAAAAGAACGAGGCGCTGCGCAAGGCGGACGACCTGAAGAATGATTTCGTCCAGCATGTCTCCTATGAGCTGCGCTCGCCGCTTACCAATATCATCGGCTTCACCGATCTCCTGAAGACACCCGGTGCCGGCCCGCTCAATCCGCGCCAGGCGGAATATGTCGACTATATTTCGACCTCCTCGTCTGTCCTGCTGACCCTGGTCAATGATATCCTCGACCTCGCGACCGTCGATGCCGGGATCATGAAGCTCAACATGACCGAGGTCGCCATTGACGACCTGCTTGACGATGTCTCGATCCACATCGCCGACCGCCTGCAGGAAAGCGGCGTGATGCTGGAGATCCTGGCACCTGCTAGCCTCGGCACGATTGAGGCCGATCAGCAGCGCCTGAAGCAGATCCTTCTGAAACTGCTGAACAATGCCGCCAATTTCGCGCCCGAGCGCTCGACCATCACGCTGCGTTGCCACCGCGATTCCGACAATTTCGTGTTTTCCGTCTCCGACAAGGGGCCGGGCATTCCTGCCGAGATGATCAAGTCGGTGTTCGACCGGTTCGAGACCAATGGCCGGGGCGGCAAGCGCAACGGCACCGGGCTTGGTCTCTCCATCGTCGAGAGCTTTGTCGCCCTCCATCACGGCAATGTCCGGATCGACAGCCCGCCGGGCGGTGGCACGACCGTGACCTGCCATATTCCATCCGGACAGTCGGCGCGATCCGTCGCGGCGGAATAAAGCCGATGCGGTTTTCGCGTGTGCTTGCCGATGAAGCAGAAACCATCCGGCTTGGCGAAGATCTGGCGCTTGCCCTGAAGCCCGGCGATTGCCTGGCGCTGTCAGGCGATCTCGGTGCAGGAAAATCGACCCTGGCCCGGGCCCTGTTGCGGGCGCTGGCGGATGATCCGGATCTCGAAGTCCCGAGCCCCACCTTCACCCTGATGCAAGCCTATGGCTTGCGCATCCCCGCCGCCCATTTCGATTTCTACCGTCTCTCCGCCCGCGACGAACTGGACGAGCTCGGTTTCGACGAGGTGCTTGAAGACGGCATCGCGCTGGTCGAATGGCCGGAACGGATGTGGGAGGCGCTGCCTGCTGACCGGATCACGCTCACGCTCACCCATGAGGCCGACGGGCGGCGGGTTCAAATCGAGGCCGGACCGCCGCAGGCCGCCCGGATCGAGCGGACGCTGGCCATGCGGGATTTTCTGGGCGCGCACGGGAAGACGACCGCAAAGCGGCGCTATCTCACCGGTGATGCCTCGGTCAGGGCCTATGAATATCTGCCCGGGAACGATGGCAGCCGCCTGATCCTGATGGACTGGCCGCGCCCGCCGGAAGGACCGCCGGTGTTTGACGGCAAGCCCTATCCGAAGGTAGCGCATATTGCCGAGGATGCCTGGCCCTTCATTGCCATCGCCGGTGCCCTGCGTGCGCATGGATTTGCCGCACCGGACATCCTTGCGGCCGATTGTGCACAAGGCTTTCTGCTGCTTGGCGATCTCGGCTCTGAGGGAATTCTCGATGAAGGGGGCCTGCCGATTGAGGCGCGCTACCGCGAAGCGGTGCTGGTGCTCGCAAAGCTTCATGCCCATCCCTTTCCGCGTGAAATCCCCGTTGCAGGCGGTCCCGTCCATGTGGTTCCCGATTTTGACCGGGTGCCGATGGCAATGGAAGTGCGGCTGCTGGTCGACTGGTACCTGCCCCATCGGCTTGGCCGCGCGGCGAGCGACGAGGAGCGGCACGCCTATGCTGGCATCTGGGACCGGCTGATAGACGGGCTTCGTGGCGGCGAGACCAATCTGCTGCTCCGGGATTTCCATTCCCCCAACATCATCTGGCGACCGGAAGAAGAGGGCGTGCAGCGGATCGGCATCCTCGATTTTCAGGATTCGTTGATCGGGCCGACCGCCTATGACGTGGCCTCGCTGCTGCAGGATGCGCGGGTCACCATTCCCTCCGAGATGGCCGACCGGCTGATGGCGGCCTATGTCGAGGCGCGGCATCGGTCCGGCCGCTTCGATGAGGCACGGTTCCGCCGGGATCATGCGCTGATGGCGGCCCAGCGGGCGGCCAAGCTCTGCGGCCTCTGGGTGCGGCTGATGAAGCGGGACGGCAAGCCCGCCTATATGAAGCACATGCCGCGCACGCTCGACTATCTGAAGGCGGCGCTCCGGCATGAGAGCCTCGCAGAACTGCGGGACTGGTGCGCCGCGACGGGCATGTTCTGACTGAGCTTCGGCCCCTCCATTCCGTCTCGCCGGGATCGGCGCTATGGGTCTATTCTCGCTCCTGTCTCCCTGATTCGCCGGAGCCCGTTGCACCGCTGAATGGAAAACCCATGTCGATACGCCAGGCCATGATTCTCGCCGCCGGTCTTGGAACCCGCCTGCGTCCGATCACCGATCATCTGCCGAAACCGCTGGTGCCGGTCGGCGGGCGACCGATGATCGACCATGTGCTGGATCTGCTGGTCGAGGCCGGCGTCGAGGTGGCGGCTGTCAATGTCCACCATTTCGCCGACCGGATGGAGGCGCATCTGGCGGGAGAAAGCCGGCTCAGGATTTTGGTCTCGGACGAGCGGCAACAGCTGATGAATTCCGGCGGCGGTCTCGTCAAGGGATTGAAACTGCTGGACAATGCGCCGCTTCTGGTGATGAATGCCGATCTGTTCTGGGTGAACGAGCCCAAAGACAAACCGTCAGCGCTGCGGCAACTGGCAGACCTTTTCGACCCCGGCCGCATGGACCTGCTGCTGCTTTGCGTCGCACTGGAAAACACCACCGGCCACAATGGCAAGAAGGATTTCAGCCTCGGTCCCGACGGGCGGCTGGTGCGCTTTGCCGAGGGCATGGACAATCCCGTCGTCTATGCCGGTGCCATCGCGCTGCATCCACACCTGTTTGCCGATGCGCCCGGTGATGCCTTCAACCTCAACATCTATTTCGACCGGGCAATCGCTGCGGGAAGGCTTTACGGGCTGATGCTCGAGGGGTCCTGGGTCACCGTCGGCACGCCCGAGGCAATCGCCGAAGCGGAAGCGGTGCTCGGCATCACCGGGGCGGGCGGATAGATGGCGACGGTCCGAAGACGCGTTCTCACCATTGCGCCCGGTCTGCCATTTCTGAGCACGCTGGCACGGTCGATCTGCGATGGCCGTGTGGTGGAGGGATTCAGGCATGATCCGGAAAATCCGCAGTCGCTCGCCTCGGTGACCATCTATGTGCCGACGCGCCGCGCCGTGCGCGTGCTTCGCTCCGAGTTTGTAACCCATTTGGGTGGTGTAACCGCCATCCTTCCGCAGATCCGGCCGCTCGGAGAAACCGATGACGATATCGGCTATTTCGACCCGGCTGCGCCTGAAATCCTAGACCTTGCCGATCCCCTGCCCGCCACCACCCGCATTCTCGAACTCGCCCGGCTGATCCTTGCCTGGCGCAATGCGTTGCCGGAGGCGGTCAGGGCCATGCATCCGGGCTCGCCGCTGGCAGCGCCCGCGAGCCCGGCCGATGCGGTCTGGCTGGCGCGCGATCTCTCCGACCTGATCGATTCGCTCGAAACCGAAGAGCGCAGCTGGGACGATCTGAAAGCGCTTCAGACCGAAGAATATTCCGCCTGGTGGCAGCTGACGGCGGAATTTCTGAAGATCGCCAGCGATTTCTGGCCCGCCCGGCTTGAGGAGTTGAAGGCATCGTCCGCCGCCCGGCACCGAAACGCGCTGCTGCGTGTGGAGGCCCGCAGGCTGCACAGCCTCGACGGCAGCTCTTCCGGCCCGGTCATCGTGGCGGGATCGACGGGTTCGGTTCCGGCCACCGCCGAGCTGATTGCCGTGGTTGCCGGACTGGCGCAAGGGGCCGTCGTGCTGCCCGGTCTCGACCAGACAATGCCGGACGAGGACTGGGCGGAGATTGCGCGGTCTGCGGGCGAAACCCTGCTGCCCGATCCCGCCCGCTGCAGCCATCCGCAATATGGCCTTTACCAGCTCTTGAGCAAGCTTGGTGTCGACAGGCGCGAGGTTCTGGCGCTGGGCGAAGCCGACGGCACCTTGCAGCTGCGCCAGCATATCCTGTCCCGCGCCATGACCCCGGCTGACGCCACCAGCCGCTGGAACCTATGGCGGCAAACCCTGCCATCCGATGCCTTCCAGCGCGCCTTTGCCGATGTGGCGCTGATCGAGGCCGCCAACGAGCGCGAAGAAGGGGCCGCAATTGCCGTTGCCCTGCGGCTGGCGCTGGAAAAGCCTGGCCAGAACGGCCCGTCGCAGGCCGCCCTGATCACGCCGGACCGGGCGCTTGCCCGCCGGGTGAAGGCCGAACTGACCCGCTTCGGCATCGACGCCGACGACACCGCCGGCACGCCGCTGATGGCCACACCGCAGGGCACGCTGACCCGGCTGCTGCTGGAGGCAACATTGCGCCCCGGCGATCCGGTGGCGCTGATCTCGCTTTTGAAACATCCGCTCGCCCGCTTCGGCCTTGCCCCTGAGGCGCTGGAACCGGCAGTACATGCGCTGGAGATTCTGGCCCTGCGCGGCGGGGTTGCCAGCGTCGATATCAGCGAGCTGGAAAGTCTGCTTGCCGAGATGCGCGCCGCCCATGCCGACGATTATCACGTGCCGCAGTGGCGAAAGGCCCTGCCCGCAGATGCGGAAGCCCTGGCCCGGCAACTCGCCATCGCCATTGCCGCTGCCGTCGAACCGCTGACCTCGGCGCTCGCGGATCACGATGGACGCGGAAGACTTCGCCAGCCCCGGGCCGTCTCCGACTGGGCCGAGCGGACCGGTCGCGCGCTGGAGGCGGTGGCGCGCTGTCCGCTCGAAGGTTTCGGGCCGCTCTGGTCTTCAGAGGCAGGCACCGCCCTTGCCGATCTGCTCGCCTCGATCATCGAGACCGACGGCCTCATCGAGGCGGACGGACCGCAGTGGATCGACATCATGAATGCCTTCCTTGTCGGGGAATCCGTCAAGCCGCGCGCCATGAGCCATCCGCGCGTCTTCATTTTCGGCACGCTCGAGGCCCGGTTGCAGGCTGTCGATACGCTGGTGCTGGGCGGGCTGAACGAGGGAATCTGGCCAAGCCAGCCTTCCGGCAATCCCTTCCTGTCGCGGATGATGAAGACGGGCATCGGACTTGAACCGCCGGAGCGGCGCACCGGCCAGCATGCCCATGATTTCGAGATGGCCAATGGCACGAGGCAGCTGATCTACTCCCGCTCCGCCCGGCAGGCAACCGCACCCGCCGTCGCCTCGCGCTGGCTGCAACGGCTGATCGCGCTCGGTGGCGAGGAATTTGCCCGCGACATCAGACAACGCGGTGCCGCCTATCGGCAATGGGCAGCCGCGCTGGATGCCGGCGAACAGCAGGCATTGGCCCGCCGCCCCGAACCGCGGGTGCCTGCCGACATGCAGCCGGCCAGCTACTCCTTCAGCGAGGTCGGGCGGCTGCGGCGTGATCCCTATTCGATCTATGCGCGGCGGATCCTGCGGCTCGATTCGCTCGACGGTTTCAATGCCGATCCCGGTGCAGCCGAACGCGGCACGCTCTATCACCGGATTGTCGAACGCTTCATTCACGACGGCCACAAGGCGGGTTATCCCGCCGCCAGCGAAGCCATGCGGATCATCATCGCCGAAGAATTCGACCGGGAACGCCTGCCGCTGCATGTGGATGCGGTCTGGCGACCGCGCTTTGCCGAGGTCGCTGCAGCCTGGCTCGACTTCGAAGCCAAACGCGCCGCAACGATCGAGCGAAGCTTTACCGAAGTGCGGGCACGGATGGAGGTTCCGCTGGTCGGGATCAGCCTCACCGGCGTTGCCGACCGCATCGACCTCAAGCCTGGTGGCGGGGCTGATATCATCGACTACAAGACCGGCTCCAGCCCCTCGCTCGCCCAGGCCCGCAGCCTGCTCGATCCGCAATTGCCGCTGGAAGCCGCAGCGCTCGCCGCCGGGGCCTTCAAAGGGGTCGGCATCCGCCAGCCGGAGGATCTGATCTATGTCCGGCTGCGCCCGGGCTCTCGCTTCAAGCCGGAGACGGTCAATAACGAGGCCAGCAGCAGTTCGAGATCGGAACCGAAATCCGCTGCCGAACTTGCCTCGGACGCGGTCGCCGAACTGAGCCGCTTTGTCACCGTGCTGCGCTCGGGCGAACAGGGGTTCATGTCGCGGCTGATCCCGGCCAGCGCCCGCGATTATGGCGGCGATTTCGATCATCTGGCCCGGGTCGCGGAGTGGTCGACTGCCGAACAGGAAGAGGAGGCTGGCGATGAGTGACGGTGTCAGCCTGCCCGCTCTCGACACGCCGGAAAAATGGATCGGCTGGACAACGGTGCAGCAGGCGCTGGCCTCCGATCCCGCCCGCTCCGCCTGGGTGTCGGCCAATGCCGGTTCCGGCAAGACCCATGTGCTGACCCAGCGGGTGATGCGGCTTCTTTTGTCAGGAGCCCGGCCCTCCGCCATTCTCTGCCTGACCTATACCAAGGCCGCGGCGTCGGAAATGTCAAACCGTGTGTTCCAGCGGCTCGCCGAATGGGCAACGATCAGCGATGCGGATCTCGGCCAGCGCCTTGCCGCCATCGAGGGTCGTGAGCCGGATTCGCTGCGGCTTGCCGAGGCGCGGCGGCTGTTTGCCCGGGCGCTGGAAACGCCGGGAGGCCTGAAGATCCAGACCATCCACGCCTTCTGCGAGGCGCTGCTGCACCAGTTTCCGCTGGAGGCCAATGTCGCCGGGCATTTCTCGGTGCTCGATGACCGCTCGGCGGCAGCCCTGCTTGCCGATGCGCGGCGCAGCCTGCTGACGGCAACGGCCACGGAAGAGGATCCTGATCTCGCCGAAGCCTTTGCCAATGTGCTGACCCTTGCCGACGATACGGGCCTTGAGGCGCTGCTGGAAAGCATCGTGCAGAACCGCAATGCGCTGCGCCGCTTTCTGAAGGAGGCTGCCCGCTCCGGCGGGCCGGAACCGGTGCTGCGCCGCGCCCTTGGTCTTGGTGCGGCGGAAACCATGGACAGCCTGCTCGCCGGCACCTGGCCGCTACCCGGTCTCCAGGGTGAAATGCTCGATGTCTATCTCGACACGGCGGAACGGCTTGGCGGTTCCACCGCAAGCGCTGTCGCGGCCCAGCTGCGAAACGCATCGCTGGAGACGGATGTCGCCAAACGGTTCGAACAACTGAAGACGGCGTTTCTGACGCAGAAGGAAGAACCCAAGGCCGACAAGGGCCTGTTCACCAGGAAGATGGCCGAAGCCGCGCCGGGCCTCGATCAGGCGGTTGCCCTTGCCCGCAGCCATGTCTTCGAGCGGGTGGACCGGCTGAAGATCGTGTCGATGCTGGAGGCGACGCTTTCGGCGCTGGTTCTGGCCGACCGGCTGGAGAGCGATTACGAGGATCTGAAGCGGCAGCGCTGCTATCTCGATTTCGAGGACCTGATCGTCAGGACCGCCGATCTCCTGACCCGCTCGGAAGCCGGGCCCTGGGTCCATTACAAGCTCGATCAGGGTATCGACCACATTCTGGTCGACGAGGCGCAGGATACCAGCCCGGAGCAATGGCGGATCATCTCGGCACTGTCCGATGACTTTTTCTCCGGCCAGTCCTCGCGCCCTCAGCTGCGCACGCTGTTTGCTGTCGGCGACGAGAAACAGTCGATCTATTCCTTCCAGGGTGCCCGTCCCGAGCGATTTTCCGAGGAGCGGGATGCGGTGCAGCGGCGTATCCGGGGAAACAACCTGTTTTCGACCGTCAGCCTGCCCCTGTCTTTCCGCTCGACGGATGATGTGCTGTCGGCGGTCGATCAGGTGTTTTCGCTGCCGGACAATGCCCGCGGCCTCAGCGCCCGGCAGGAAGCGGTGCAGCACCAGTCCTCGCGCATCGGCCAACCCGGCTCGGTCGATTTCTGGGAGATGATCGCCGCCGAGCCCTCCGCCCGCGAAGAGGACTGGACCGCCCCCTTCGACGCCACCCCGGAACGGGCACCCGCTGCCATCCTCGCCCGCCGCATCGCTTATGCCATCCAGGAGATGGTCAAGACCGGCAGCATTGCGGAAAAAGACAAGCGGCGACCGGTCGAGCCCGGCGATATCCTTGTACTGGTGCGCAAGCGCGATGCTTTCGTCAATGCCCTGAACCGGGCGCTGAAGACTCTGGGGCGGATTCCGGTAGCCGGCGCCGACCGGCTGCGGCTGACCAGCCACATTGCCGTACAGGACCTGATGGCGCTGGGCCGGTTTCTGGTGCTGCCCGAAGACGACCTGTCGCTGGCAGCCGTTCTCAAGAGCCCGCTGTTCGACCTGAACGAAGAGGATGTGTTCACCCTTGCCGCAGGCCGCAACGAGGGCGAAACGGTCTGGCACCATCTCGAACGCCTTGCCCCCGCCGAGCCGCGTTTCGATGCGGTGCGAAGCCGGCTCAACCTGTTCAAGTCTCTCACCCGTCAGGACTCCGTGCATGATTTCTATGCACGGGTGCTCGGCTGCCATGGGGGGCGGCGACAGTATCTCGCCCGGCTGGGCTCCGAGGTCAGCGATATCCTCGACGAGTTCCTGAGTTTTGCGCTGGAGCACGAACAGGCGGGCCTCCCCGGCCTTCAGGCTTTTCTGGCGACGCTCGAAACCGAATCGCCGGAGGTCAAGCGCGAGCAGGACAAGGGGCGCGGCGAGGTCCGGATCATGACCGTGCATGCGGCCAAGGGGCTGGAGGCGCCGGTGGTTTTTCTCGTCGATGGCGGCGGCAAGGCCTTCGATACCAGGCACCTGCCGAAATTCCGGCTGCTGGAACTACCGGGGGAACCCGCGAAAATACCGGTCTGGGTTCCCGGCAAATCGGCGGAAAACAGTCTGACGGCAGCAGATGGCGCGCGGCTGAAAAATGCCGGCGAGGAAGAATATCGCCGCCTCCTCTATGTCGGCATGACGCGCGCCGCCGATCATCTGGTGATCTGCGGCTACCGGGGCAAGAACGAGGTGCCGGATTGCTGGCATGCGCTGGTTCGCACCGCCCTTTCCGCCAATGGCGACAGGACCGAAGAAGAGACCTTTTCCGGTCCCGAAGGGGAGTGGTCCGGCCTGTCCTGGCGCAAATCCGGCGAGCAGCAGGCCATGGCACCGGAAAGCCGTCCTGCAGCGCCGGTCGAGACGATGCCGATGCCCGCAGCGCTTTCCCGGCCGCTGCCCCGGGAAAATGCGCTGCCACGCCCCCTGAGCCCGTCCGAGGCCGGCGTGATCATCGACGAGGACGAGGGAGACACTCTGCTCGTCTCGCCGCTGTTCGGGGAAAAGAGCCGGGGCAATCGCGCTGCGGAACGGGGCCGCCTCACCCACCGCATGCTGCAGATCCTGCCCGAGCTGCCTGCCGCAGACCGTCGCGAGGCAGCCGCGCGCTATCTGGAGCGGGCAGCCCGGTTCTGGAAACGGGAAGAGCGGCAGGACCTGCTTGCGGCGGTGAACCGGCTGCTCGAGGTCCCCGCACTCGACATCCTGCTCGGGCCCGGCTCGCGTGCAGAAGTCGCCATCATGGGCACCTTGCGGCTCGGGCATCGCGACTATGCGATATCAGGCCGGATCGACCGGCTGGCCGTGACGGAAGACAGGGTGCTGGTGGCGGATTTCAAGACCAATCGCCAGCCGCCTGCAACCGCTGGCGAGATCCCGCTTTCCCATCGCGCCCAGCTGGCTATCTATCGCGACCTGCTCCAGCCGCTCTATCCCGGCAAGACCATCGACTGCCTGCTGGTCTATACGGAAACATCTGCACTTCTACGGCTTGATGACGCGTTGCTGGCGCGCAGTCTTGCCGAAATCACCCCAAAGTGAGATAGCTCTGGCAAAGGCGGCTTGAAATTGCCGCGCCGCACCCACACATGAGATCCAACTGATCATTTCCGCAAAGGAGTTCCTTGATGGCAACCGTAAAAGTCGACAACGCCAATTTCCAGGCCGAAGTCCTGAATTCCGCCGAGCCTGTTGTCGTGGATTTCTGGGCTGAATGGTGCGGCCCGTGCAAGATGATCGGCCCGAGCCTTGAAGAACTCTCGACCGAATTTGCCGGCAAGGTGAAGATCGCCAAGATCAACGTCGATGAAAATCCGGAACTTGCCGCCAAGTTCGGCGTCCGCTCGATCCCGATGCTTGCGATGTTCAAGGGCGGCGAAGTCGCCGACATCAAGGTGGGTGCCTCGCCGAAGAATGCGCTGAGCGCCTGGATCGCCAGCGCCGCATGAGGCCCGCGCCATTTACCCATCCACGATCAAAAAACCCGGCTCAGGCCGGGTTTTTTTGCGGGTTCACCTTGGTGGCGTGCCGTTGTCGGAAAGAACATCGCCGGCCAGATACAGCGAACCGCCGATCAGGATGCGGGGAGCGGGTTCGCCCGGCTTCTGAAGCTCGCGGATCGCCTCGAATGCCTGACCGACACTCGATACGGCGGAGGCCGTGAGCCCTGCCTCGGCAGCCGAGACGGCAAGCGCCAGCGGATCGATGGCCGCATCGGAATTGCGGATCGGCACCGTGAAGACCTTGCGGGCGATATCCTTGAAGGCCGCGAAATAGCCGACCGGTTCCTTGGTGTTGATCATGCCGATGATCAGGAACAGCGGACGCGACTGGCGCTCCTCGAAGCCTGCCATCGCTTCGGCAATCACCTCGCCGGCACCCGGATTGTGGCCGCCATCTAGCCAGATTTCGGCCCCTTGAGGGGCTCTCGCCACCAGCGCCCCGTCGTGCAGCCGCTGCAGGCGGCCCGCCCATTCGACTGACAACATCGCCTTTTCCATCACCGCTTCGGTGATCTCGAAACCCGCCGCCCGGCAGGCGCGGATGGCGGCAGCGGCATTGCCATATTGGTGGCGGCCGGGAAGCCTTGGAAGCGGCAGATCGGAAAGGCCGGTCTCGTCCTGATAGATCAGACGGCCCATTTCCTCATGGGCGCTGAAATCCTGGGCGAAGACCGAATGCGGGCAGCCAAGCCGTTCGGCGGTGGCAATCAGCACCTCCCGCGCCGCATCGAATTCCTGATGGCCGATGACGACGGGGGAGCCGCGCTTCATGATCCCCGCCTTTTCCGCCGCGATCAGTTCGACCCGGTCGCCGAGATAGGCCTGATGATCGAGGGAAATCGGCATGATCACCGAAACGGCAGGCTTCGGGACGACATTGGTGGCATCGAAGCGACCGCCAAGGCCGACTTCGAGAATCACCACATCGGCAGGCTGCTCGGAAAACAGCACGAAGGTCACGGCGGTCAGGATTTCAAAGACGGTGATCTTCTCGCCGCCATTGGCATCCGCCACGCGCCGCAGCGCATCGGCAAACATGGCGTCTTCGACCAGTTGCCCCGGCCCGCCCCTGACGCCAATCCGGTAGCGCTCGTTCCAGTTGACCAGATGGGGCGAGATATGGACATGGACCGAGAGGCCCGCCGCTTCCAGCAGAGCCCGGGAAAAGGCCACCACCGACCCCTTGCCATTAGTGCCCGCGACATGAATGACCGGCGGCAGTTTCAGATGCGGATTGCCCAACCGTTCCAGAAGCCGGGTAATCCGGTCGAGCGACAGGTCGAACCCCTTCGGATGGAGCGCCATCAGGGCATCGATGATCTTGGCGGCTTCGCCGAGCGCAGGTACGGTCATGGCAGGTGTCCGCGACAGGCATGGGCGACAACGCCGCATGCGATGGAAAGCAAAAGGCCGGGAGGCGAGTGCACGGCACCACCGATCCCGGCCCCGATATTGGTCTGGTCAGACGGCGACCGCTGTCGGCACCACGCCATTGGCTGTCTGGTTTGCCGGTTTTTTCATCAGGATCTTCAAGGTCCGCGCCAGGGTTTCCGGAATGTCGTGGCGGCGCACGACCATGTCGATCATGCCATGTTCCAAGAGATATTCCGAGGTCTGGAAGCCTTCCGGCAGCTTTTCGCGAATGGTCTGCTCGATCACCCGCTTGCCGGCAAAGCAGATTTCGGCACCGGGTTCGGCCAGATGCAGGTCGCCGAGCATCGCATAGGAGGCGGTGACGCCGCCAGTGGTCGGGTTGGTCAGTACCACGATATAGGGCAGGCCCGCTTCCTTCAGCATGTTGACGGCAACCGTGGTGCGCGGCAGCTGCATCAGCGACAGGATGCCTTCCTGCATGCGGGCGCCGCCGGAAGCCGGGAACATCACCAGCGGGCATTTTTCCGCTATCGCCCGCTCGAAGGCCTTGACGATGGCTTCGCCTGCGGCAATGCCGAGCGAGCCTCCCATGAAATTGAATTCATGCACGACGGCAACCAGCTTCAGGCCCTCGACCTTGCCGAGAGCTGCCAGAATCGTGTCTTCCTGCTCCGTCTTCAGACGGCTGTCCTTCAGCCGGTCGGCATATTTCTTCGAATCGCGGAACTTCAGCGGATCCTGGGCCACCTTCGGCTGGACAAGCGATTCGAAGATACCGCCATCGAACAGATCCTTGAGCCGCGCCTTGGCGGGCATCTTCATGTGGTAGCCCGAGGCCGGAATCACCCACTTGTTCTCTTCGAGATCCTTGTGGAAGACCATTTCGCCGGTTTCGGGGCACTTGATCCAGAGATTTTCCGGGACATCGCGACGGCCCAGCATGGAATTGATCCGCGGGCGAACGTAATTGGTGATCCAGTTCAAGGTTTTACTCCTTAATTCCGGCGCGGGGGGAAGACCCGGTCGCGCCCATGAATTGCTACACCCGCATCAGCTCCTGACCGATGCGGTCAGGTCCTCATTCGGCGGCAACGGCGCGGGAGGCCCGCACGCCGGCGGCAAGCTCGCGCACAAGGCTGGTGACGGCTCCGACCGTATCAGCCGTCGCCTTGCCATCCGGCGAGAGGCTTGAGGCGACCCGGTTGACGATGGCGGTGCCGACCACGACCCCATCCGCGGACGCACCGATCAGCCGGGCATGTTCGGCAGTCTTGACGCCGAAGCCGACGCAGACCGGCAGGGACGTATGACCCTTGATGCGCCGGACTGCCCCAGAAACCAGCGACGGATCGGGCAGCGCCGAGCCGGTAATGCCGTTCATCGAGATATAATAGACAAAGCCCGAGGTGTTGCGCAGCACCGTCGGCAGCCGCCTGTCATCGGTGGTGGGGGTGGCAAGCCGGATGAAATTCAGCCCGGCCTTGACCGCAGGCAGGCAAAGTTCGTCATCCATTTCCGGCGGCAGGTCGACGACGATCAGACCGTCGACGCCCGCATCCAGCGCATCGGCGACGAAGCGGTCGACGCCATGGATATAGATCGGATTGTAATAGCCCATCATCACGATCGGCGTATCGGCATCGGTGGCGCGGAAGGCCTTGGCGAGCGCCAGCGTCTTGATGAGCGTCTGGCCATGGTTCAGCGCCCTGAGGCCTGCAGCCTGGATTGCCGGACCATCGGCCATCGGATCGGAAAAGGGCATGCCGAGTTCGATGACATCTGCCCCTGCGGCGGGCAGTGCCTTCATGATGTCGAGAGAGGTCTGGTAATCGGGATCGCCGCCCATGAAATAGGTGACGAGAGCCGGGCGGCCTTCCTGCTTCAGCGCCTCGAAGCGCTTGTCCATGCGTGCTGTCATGATTTAGAGCCCCATTCCGAGCAGCTTGCCGACGGTAAAGATGTCCTTGTCGCCACGGCCACAGAGATTCATCACGATAATCTGGTCCTTGCGCATTTTTGGCGCGCGCTTGATGACTTCGGCCAGGGCATGGGCGGGCTCGAGCGCCGGGATGATGCCTTCAAGCCGGGTGAGCGTCTGGAAGGCGGCAAGCGCCTCGTCATCCATGATCGGCACATATTCGGCCCTGCCGATCTGGTGCAGCCAGGAATGTTCGGGCCCGATGCCGGGATAATCGAGACCGGCGGAGATCGAATGACCTTCCTTGATCTGGCCATCCGCCGTCTGCAACAGGTAGGTGCGGTTGCCATGCAGCACGCCGGGCGTTCCCGCCGTCAGCGAGGCACAATGTTCCTCGCCCTGCAGGCCACGGCCACCGGCCTCGACGCCGACGATCTTGACCGATTCGTCATCGAGAAAGGGATGGAAGAGGCCGATGGCATTCGACCCGCCACCGACGGCGGCAATCACCATGTCCGGCAGGCGGCCTTCGGCCTTCATGATCTGCTCGCGGGTTTCCTTGCCGATCACCGACTGGAATTCGCGCACCAGTTCCGGATAGGGATGCGGACCTGCTGCCGTGCCGATGATGTAATAGGTGTCGTCGACATTGGTGACCCAATCGCGCAGCGCCTCGTTCATCGCATCCTTCAGCGTGCCATGGCCCGAGGTGACGGGGCGGACTTCCGCGCCAAGCAGCTTCATGCGGAAGACATTCGGCGCCTGACGTTCGACGTCGGTTGCCCCCATATAGACGACGCAGGGCAGGCCGAAGCGGGCGGCAACCGTGGCCGAGGCGACGCCATGCTGGCCGGCCCCGGTTTCGGCAATGATCCGGGTCTTGCCCATCCGGCGGGCGAGCAGGATCTGGCCAAGGCAATTGTTGATCTTGTGCGAACCGGTATGGTTGAGCTCGTCACGCTTGAAATAGATCTTCGCCCCGCCCAGTTCGGCAGTCAGCCGCTCGGCAAAATAGAGCGGGCTCGGACGGCCGGTATAATGGGTATTGAGATGCTGGAGTTCCGCCTGAAACTCCGGATCGGTCCTGGCCTTGTTCCATTCGCGCTCGAGATCGAGGATCAGCGGCATCAGGGTTTCGGCGACGAAACGGCCACCGAAAATGCCGAACCGGCCGTTCTCATCGGGGCCGGTGCGGAAGGAATTGGGTTTCAAAGTCTCGTTCACGCGTCACTCCTTGGCCTTCTGGCCAGCACGATCAGGCCCGGCGGCTGAAGGCATTCACCGCATCGAAAAATTCATCGATCCGCCCGAGATCCTTGATCCCTGGCGCACTTTCCACGCCGGAGGACACATCAAGACCGGGGGCTTTGGTGATGGCCAGCGCGTCTGCGACATTATCCTTGTTCAATCCACCGGAAAGCATGTAATTCAGGTCTTCGTCAAGGGCGCGCATCAGCGCCCAGTCAAACGAGACGCCGTTTCCGCCCGGCAGATCCGATCCTTTCGGCGGCTTGGCATCGAAGAGGAACCGGTCAACGATTCCGATATAGGGTTCCACTCGCTGCAAATCATCGGCATCGCGGACAGAAAGCGCCTTTATCACCGGCAAACCGTAGAGCGCCTTGATGGTGAGCACCCGGTCGGGGCTTTCATGGCCATGCAATTGCAGGATATCCGGCTTCAGCAGGGCGATGATCTCGTCCAGTTCGTCATTGTCGGCGTCGACGGTGACGGCGACGATCTTCACCTGACCGCGCACGGCGTCGGCGAGCTTTCCGGCGATATCCGGTTCGATATTGCGCGGGCTTTTTTCAAAGAAGATGAAGCCGATATGGGTCGCGCCGCGCCGAACGGCGCGCTCGATGGCCTCGGGCGTCTTCAATCCACAAATCTTGATGTCCGGTTTCATTCCTGCGACGTCGCATGAAATGGGAAAAGAGTCGAGCCCAAACCGGTCCCGGCGGTCGGTGTCTGCCTGGTTCCAGTCAGCTGAAATCGATGGCGTGAAGGGTGCTGCCATGCCGTTTCAGCCAGGCTTTCGCCTCCTCCATGTCGGGGCAGAGCATCTTGCACAGGGCCCAGAATTTCGGCCCGTGGTTCATTTCCTTGAGATGGGCTACCTCATGGGCGGCGAGATAGTTGATCACTTCGGGCGGCGCCATGGCGATCCGCCAGGAAAAATTGAGGTTTCCGGCAGACGAACAGGACCCCCAGCGGCTCCGCGTGTCCTTCAGGGTCAGCGCACTGTGGCGCTTGCCGATCCTTGCGGTGTGGACTGCCACCAGTTGCTCCAGTTCGGCGCGGGCGAGCTTTTTCAGATGGTCTGAAATCCGCCGGCCGGTGTGGTCTTCAAGTCCGCTGATCCGGATCACGGCCTCGCCATCCACCAGCCGGGTTTCCGTCAGGCCGCGCAGCTTGCCGCTGTGCTCGATCCGGTGCGGGATGCCGCGGACGAGGACGGTCTCGCCGGGGGAAAGACGGGCATCGTCGGGAAAATCGAACAGCTTCTTTTCCAGCCAGCCGTGATGGCGGGTCAGGAAGGCGGAGACTTCGCGCTCCGGCAACCCATGGGGAATGGTCATTTTCAGCGCCCGGCCACCCGGCTCAATGCGCAATGTAATCCGCGTTGCCCGTTCGGTCTGACGGATATGCAAGGGGATCGGACGCCCATGCACCGGCAGGATCCGCTCTTCCTTCCGGTCGGGGCGCGGGGCCTTGCGACGGGCCGGTTTCTTTTTCGCAAGCAGGGAAAACATGCAAGCCTGTCTAGCCGATTCGAGGTGGTTCAGGCATTTAAAAAACCGGCATCGCTGCGATGCCGGCCTTGATCTCTTGTCATGTCAGGACTGGACGTCCGGCGTGCCGGAAGGGCCACGCGGCGCTTCGGGTGCGGCACGGTTGGCGTGGTCGCGCATGAAGCGGTCGAATTCCTCGCGGTCCCGCGCCCGGCGCAGCTCGTTCAGGTGACGGTCGAACTCGGCGCGCAACTCATCAAGCTTGCGGCGTTCCGCCTCGAGGCGGTCGAGTTCTGCAGTGCGCCAGTCATCGAAGGCGCTGTTGCCGGTGGCATATGGCCGGGCGCGGCAGGAACCCCTGCCCCACTCTCCACGGCGGCCGAACGGACTTGCGCCCATGCGGCGGTTTGCTTCACGCTTGAAATCGCGCAGACGTTCACCAAACAGGATATAGGCCAGCATGGCCAATCCCAACGGCCAGAAGACCACGAAGCCCAGCACCATGAGGGCGATGGTTGCCGGGGTCCAATCCGGACGAATAAAGGCAGACTGGTTCATTTCGCTAAACCTCGTTCTGAAGGTCCGGCGGAATGCCGAACCGACAGGATTCGATGTGGTCAGGCGAAACCCCCGCTTCAAGCGGCAGGCCTGCAAAATCGGACAGGTAGCTGTTTCTGCTGGCTGAAATCGGTGCGTGGAGATACCTACTCCGCCTTGCCACCCTTGATCACCCGTTTGACGGCGGGCTTTCCGAGCTTGCCATGTTCGGCCATGAAGGCGACGATCCGGGGGGCGATCTCCTTGCGGAAGCGCGATCCGTTGAACACGCCGTAATGACCGACATAGGGCTGCAGATAGTGCTGGCGCATGTGTTCGGGGATCGCGGTGCAGATCGTCTGTGCCGCCGCGGTCTGGCCGGGACCGGAAATATCGTCATTCTCGCCCTCGACCGTGAGAAGCGCCACCCGGCGGATGGCCGATGGGTCGACCGGCGTCGAACGGTGCATCATCTCGCCCTTCGGCAGCGCATGCCGGATGAAGACCGTATCGACGGTCTGGAGATAGAATTCCGCCGTCAGGTCCATGACCGCCAGATATTCGTCGTAGAATTCGCGGTGTTTTTCCGCCGGCTCCCCGTCGTTCTTGACGAGATGCATGTAGAACTCCTTGTGGGCCGTCAGATGGCGGTCAAGGTTCATCGACATGAAGCCGGACAGTTGCAGGAAGCCCGGATAGACCGGACGCATGAAACCCGGCATCGGCCAGGGCACATCCATGATCACCTTGTCGCGGAACCAGTCGAGCGGCTTGTCCTGGGCGAGCTTGTTGACGGCGGTCGGGTTGATGCGGGTATCGATCGGACCGCCCATCAGCGTCATCGACGAGGGCACGAAGGGATCATTGGCCGCTTCCATGACGGCGACCGCCGCCAGAACCGGCACCGAGGGCTGGCAGACGGCCACCACATGGGTATCCGGCCCGAGGAAATGCAGCATGTCAATGACATAATCGATATAATCGTCGAGATCGAAGGAACCGTCGGCAAGCGGCACCATCCGGGCATCGACCCAGTCGGTGATATAGACTTCCGCATGCGGCAGCATGGCCTCGACGGTGCCCCTGAGCAGGGTGGCATAATGGCCGGACATCGGCGCGACGATCAGCAGTTTCGGGTCCTGGCGGTGGTGCGGCGGCAGGACGCGCTCGAAATGCAGGAGATTGCAGAACGGCTTTTGCCACACGATTTTTTCATAGACGGGCACAGTCCGGGTGCCGATCTTCGTTTCGGGCAGGTCGAAACCGGGCTTGGCATAGCGGCGCGTGGCGCGCTCGAAGACTTCGAGCCCCGCCGACATCGAACGTCCGTAGAGCGTATGGGCGAGCGGGTTCAGCGGATTGCGGAGCGCCAGTTTCATCGCATCTGCGGCGGCGCGAAACGGTGTCAGTGCCGCATGGTTCATTTCGTAAAACTGATAGAACATGAATGCTTGCCCTTTCTGCGGCCATCGGGCGAACCATGATCCGGAGCCCGACGGTCACCCCTCGAAGAGGAGCAAACGCGAGACTATCAGCTTTTTGCTGCGGAGCAACATAGTTAACCCCGATAGCATCGAGACCGGACTGAGACGCCCTTTTCAAGGTGGCTTCGTGTTCAACACCGGGCCACCCCTTCAGGTTCATCATCGACGGCAACACGATGTGCGGCAGGTGACGCGCACCGGTATTGTCCTCTTCCGCACCCATGCTGGCACGGAAGAGTTAAGAGCTTGTGAGACCTGATTTAAATGTCGGCCGCAATTGCCTGGCGTTGGTTACCGAGACCTTCGATGCCGAGTTCGACCACATCGCCCGCCTTCAGGTAGCGCGGTGGCTTCTTGCCCATGCCGACGCCGGGAGGCGTGCCGGTCGAGATGATATCGCCGGGCTGCAGCGACATGAACTGGCTGAGATAGGACACCAGGAAGGCCACGCCATAGACCATGGTCGCAGAGGTGCCATGCTGCATCTGCTCTCCGTTGACCTTCAGCCACATGGTGACGGCCTGCGGATCTTGGACTTCGTCCTTCGTCACCAGCCAGGGGCCGATGGGGCCGAAGGTGTCGCAGGACTTGCCCTTGGTCCATTGTCCGGCGCGCTCGGTCTGGAACGCCCGCTCCGACACATCATGCGAGACGCAATAGCCGGCGACATAGTCCATGGCCTCGGCTTCGCTGACATATTTCGCGGTCTTGCCGATCACCACGCCAAGCTCGACTTCCCAGTCGGTCTTTTCCGAGCCGCGCGGGATCAGGACCGTATCATTCGGGCCGACAATGGCCGACGTCGCCTTCATGAAGACAACCGGTTCGGGCGGGACCGCCATGCCGGATTCGGCGGCGTGGTCGGAATAATTGAGGCCGATGCAAATGAACTTGCCGGTGCCCGCGACGCAGGGGCCGATACGGTCCACAGCGATTTCCGGCAAACTGTCGAGGTCAAGCGCGGCAATGGCGGCAAGGCCGTCCGGCGAAATATGCTTGCCGCCGATATCGGCGACATGGGCGGACAGGTCCCGCACCTTGCCGTTCTTGTCGAGAATTGCCGGCTTTTCAGCCCCGGCCTGCCCCACACGCATCAGTTTCATGAATTCTACTCCTCCGATTGGAACCGTGATTTAATCATATATGAACGAAACATTCATTCGCGTCATTTCTAAAGGCGCTCTGTCGGCGCCGCTGGTGCAGCAAGACGGCCAGCCATCTCGCGCAGCACATCACAGGCGACGACCGCATCCTCCCGTGTCATCTCGAACTGGCCCGCCTGGAAGCGGATCACCAGTTGGCCATCGACCCGCGTCTGGGTCAGGTAGATCCGGCCATCATTGTTGATCGCATCGAGAAAGGCTTGCGTATAGGCCTCCGGATTGGTGCCGGCGGGCGGAACCGGGCGGAAGCTGAACAGCGACAGAAAGGGTTCCGTTACCAGTTCGAACAGCGGATCGGCTGCGATCTGCGCGGCAAGCTCTTCTGCCCAGGCGACATGGTTGCGGATCATCTGCCGGAGGCCTTCCAGCCCATGATAGCGCATCAGGAACCAGAGCTTCAGGGCCCGGAAGCGGCGGCCCAGGGGCACCGACCATTCCGAATAGTTGATGAAGCCGTCCTGGCCGGAGGTTTTCAGATATTCCGGCTGGATTGCCAGCGTGCGCACCAGCTCGCCCGGGTTGCGGATGAACTGGATGGCGCAGTCGAATTGCGCGCCCAGCCATTTGTGCGGGTTGAAGACGATGGAATCGGCCTGGTCCACCCCTTGCCAGACGTGGCGGAATTCCGGGCAGATCATCGCCGATCCCGCCCAGGCCGCATCCACATGCACATAGAGCCCGTGGGCATGGGCAACCGATATCACCGCAGCCAGATCGTCATGAGCGCCGACACTGGTGCCGCCGGTACAGGCAATCACCCCTGCCGGACGCAAGCCGCGTTCCCGGTCGGCGCGGATCGCCGCATCGAGCGCGGCTGCATCCATCGACCGCGACGGACCGGAGACCGGTATGCGCACCAGATTGGCGGCCCCGATGCCGGACACCCACAAGGCCCGGTCAATCGACGTATGGACCTGGCTGGTCGTATAGATGCGCACCACCGGCTGGCCTGCCAGCCCCTTTTCGTTGCCCTGCCATGCGAGGGCCTTCTCCCGCATGACCAGCACGGCGTTCAGTGTCGCGGAAGACGCGGAATCCTGGATCGAGCCGGTAAAATCGGCAGGCAGGCCCAGCGCATCGCGAAGCCAGCCGATCATCGCGGTTTCAAGTTCGGTCGCTGCGGGCGAGGTCTGCCACAGCATGCATTGCGCCGCCATGGCGCTCACCAGATATTCGGCAACCACCGAGACCGGAGCGGCATTGGCGGGAAAATAGGCAAAGAAGCGCGGATGCTGCCAATGGGTCATGCCCGGCACGATGATGTTTTCGAAATCCTGAAAGATCGCGTCCATCGGCTCGCCCGCTTCGGGCGGATGCGCGGCAATCCGTGCGGCGATCTCGCCGGGCGAGGTCTGGGCGCGAACCGGCAGGTCCCTGAGATGCCTGCGATAATCCGCACCCCATTGCGCCGCCTTTTCAGACCATGCCAAAAATTCCTGATGATCCATCCACCGGTCTCCCTCGCCTGTCAGGGCTGAGACCCTAATCTAAAGACCCGGCAAAGCAAATATCGTCATGGCCGCGACATTTACCCGCTCTCTTCGGAACATTTTTCGGCGAATTGAAGGGGTTATACCAAGGATCACAGATGGGAACCCATTCGACCGGATCGATTTTGGCTTGCGGCCAGGAGAAAACCGCAGTCGGACCTACCGGTCCGGCGAGGATTTTCGACGCCGTCCGCAAGTCAAAAGCGACCGGCCCTCCGGGTGGCGTGGAATTCGGCCACCGGAGGGCGTCGAAATCCTCGGTCGATGCTCAAAGCATCGACCTGCGGTATTCTCCTACCCGGTATCCGTTTCCACGCCATCGAATGGGTTCCCATCAGTGATCCTTGGTATTAGGGCGTGGTACCGCCAGCGCCCCTTGCAGCGGCAAGTGCAGCCGACTATCTGTTTGTCTCCGATTGCATCAGGGAAGGCTTACGGAATGACCAGCAGCAACCACCGTTCCGCCGGGACGGAGATTCATCCGATGTTTCTCGATCGCTGGTCTCCCCGCGCCTTTTCCGGCGAGCCAGTCACCCGGAATGACCTGATGACCATTCTGGAAGCTGCCGCCTGGGCACCTTCTGCCTCGAACCACCAGCCCTGGCGGTTTGTCTATGGGCTTGGCGGCACGCCGGAATTCGACCTGTTGCTGTCCCTGCTGGTTCCGGGCAACCAGCGCTGGGCAAAGCAATCGGGTGCGCTGGTGATGATCCTGTCGAAGACACAGACCGGTGAAGCCGGCGACGAGAACCGTCGGGCGATCACCACCCATTCCTTCGATGCCGGGGCTTCCTGGATGGCGCTGGCGTTGCAGGCGCAGTTTCTCGGCTATCACACCCATGGCATGGGCGGCATCGAGTGGGAAAAGATCCCGGCGGCCCTGAACCTGCCGGAGGATGTCCAGATCGAGGCGGCCATCGCCATCGGGCGGATGGGCAAGATCGAGGATTTGCCGGAGGATCTGAGGGCACGGGAAAAGCCGAATGGCCGCAAGCCGCTATCGGAAGTGACCTTTCACGGACGCTATCGCACCTGACCATCCCCGTCGGGGCAAGCTCCCGTAAGGGAGCGGCAAAAGTTCAGATACGAAACAGCCGCCGAAGCGGCGGCTGTCAAAATCGGGAAGATCAGATATCGAGATTGGCGACATTCAGCGCATTTTCCTGAATGAACTCGCGGCGCGGTTCCACCTCGTCGCCCATCAGGCGCGAGAACAGGCCATCGGCATCGGTTGCGTCATTGACCTTGACCTGCAGCAGCGAGCGGACATTCGGATCGAGCGTGGTTTCCCACAATTGCTCGGCGTTCATTTCGCCGAGACCCTTGTAGCGCTGCATCGACAGACCCTTGCGGCCGGCGGCAAAGACTGAATCCAGCAGCGCCCGGGGGCCGGAGATTTCCGTCTGGCCGTCCTTGCGCGCCAGAACCGGCGGCAGCGCATAGATGTCCTTCAGCCGCGCTGTCATCTGGTCGATATGGCGGGCATCGGAGGAGCCGATCAGCGCCATGTCGAGAAGCGCCACTTCCTTGACGCCGCGCACCATGCGCTCGAAACGCAAGCCGCCTTCGTCCGTCACATGGCCACTCCAGCCGCGTTCGGTTTCCTCGGCGATAAGATCGAGCCGGGTCGCGACTTCGGCAGCCGTTTCCGTTGCCCGGGCGCGGTTGCTGGTGAGATCGGCGTTGAGCGCACCGCAGATGGCCGCCTGCTCGATGATCGAGCGGCTGTAGCGCGAATGCAGGCCATCGATCAGGGCCCGCAGGCGCAGCGCATCGGTGATCACCTCGCGCAGATCCTGTCCCATCCGGACCTCGCCATTGCCAAGCCGCAGCGACGTGTCTTCCAGACCCTGGGTGATCAGATATTCCTCGAAGGCCTTTTCATCCTTCAGGTACTGCACCGACTTGCCGCGCGTGACCTTGTAGAGCGGCGGCTGGGCAATGTAGAGATGGCCGTTTTCGATCAGCCGCGGCATCTGCCGGAAGAAGAAGGTGAGAAGCAGCGTCCTGATATGCGCACCGTCCACGTCGGCATCGGTCATGATGATGATCTTGTGGTAGCGCAGCTTGTCGATGTTGAACTCGTCCTTGCCGATCGAGGTGCCAAGGGCAGTGATCAGCGTGCCGATTTCCTGGCTGGACAGCATCTTGTCGAAGCGGGCCCGCTCGACATTGAGGATCTTGCCGCGCAAGGGCAGGATCGCCTGGGTCTCGCGCGACCGGCCCTGCTTGGCCGAACCGCCTGCCGAATCACCCTCCACCAGGAACAATTCGGATTTCGACGGATCGCGCTCGGAGCAATCGGCAAGCTTGCCGGGCAGTGACGCAATATCGAGAGCGCCCTTGCGGCGGGTCAGTTCGCGGGCCTTGCGGGCAGCCTCGCGGGCGGCAGCGGCTTCCACCACCTTGCCGACCAGGATCTTGGCATCGCCGGGATGTTCTTCCAGCCAGGTGGACAGGGCCTCGTTGACAAGGCTTTCGACCACGGGCCTGACCTCGGAGGAGACAAGCTTGTCCTTGGTCTGGGAGGAGAATTTCGGATCGGGCACCTTGACCGAGAGAACCGCCGTCAGGCCTTCGCGGCAGTCTTCACCCGTCAGCGTCACCTTTTCCTTCTTTGTGATGCCGGAGCTGTCGCCATAGGAGACGATCTGCCGGGTAAGCGCGGCGCGAAAACCCGCCATATGGGTGCCGCCATCGCGCTGCGGAATGTTGTTGGTGAAGCACAGCACGTTCTCGTGATAGCTGTCGTTCCACCACATCGCCACTTCGACGGTAATGCCATCCTTCTCGCTGCGGATCGATACCGGTTTCTGCACCAGCGGTTTTTTCGCCCGGTCGAGATAGGCGACGAAAGCCTCGAGACCGCCGTCATAGAGCAGCTCGGTCTGGCGGATGTCGGAATGCCGCTTGTCGGTCAGGAGGATCCTAACGCCGGAATTCAGGAAGGCCAGTTCGCGCAGCCGGTGCTCGAGCGTGCCGAAATCAAATTCCGTCTGGGTAAAGGTTTCCTGGCTCGGCAGGAAGGTTACCTCCGTGCCGGTGTGGCTGCCTGCGGGGCCGGTCACCACCAGCGGCGCGTCGGCGACCCCATGGGTAAAGCTCATTTCATGCCAGTGGCCCTTGCGGGCAATCTTCAGCTTCAGCGACACCGACAGCGCATTGACCACCGACACGCCCACGCCATGCAGACCGCCTGACACCTTGTAGGAATTCTGGTCGAACTTGCCGCCCGCATGCAACTGCGTCATGATGACCTCGGCGGCAGAGACGCCCTCGTCATGCATGTCGGTCGGAATGCCGCGCCCGTTGTCCGTCACGGTGCAGGACCCGTCGGCATTGAGCGTCACGGTCACCAGATCGGCGTGACCGGCAAGCGCCTCGTCGATGGCATTGTCGACCACTTCATAGACCATGTGATGCAGGCCCGACCCGTCATCGGTGTCACCGATATACATGCCCGGCCGCTTGCGGACTGCGTCGAGCCCCTTGAGGACCTTGATGCTGTCGGCGCCATATTCGGCTTCGCCATTTTGTGCATCGGATACATCAGTCATGCGCGGTCTTTCCATGTTCAATGCTGGCAAAAGGAACACCCGAATCAGTGCTCGCAATCCCAGCCGAATATAGGGATGTTGGTCGAGGTTTAAAAACCTTTGCCGGGCTTTTGCGGTGTAAAACGCCCGCATTTGTGATGGTTTACCCTGATATCCCTGACTTTTCGAGCACAGAATCAAGTTTGGCGATAATATCGGGCGAGAGCCCCCGCAAACAGAGGGCGAGACGGTTGGCAAAGGCGGTATATTCGGGGGCAAGGCCCGACGTATCCAGCACCACTTTCGGGTCGGAGGCACGCGCCACCCGGAACAGGGCTTCGGCCTCGTCCCAGATGATGTTGAAATAGCCGGCCACCCTTTGCAGGAAATCAAAGCTCGGCATGCCCTTGTGGCCATGCTCCAGCGCCGAGAGATAGGCAGGCGAAACACCGATGGCGCGAGCCATCTCCCGCTGCGAGACCCCCCGGGTCAGCCTCAGGGACCGCATTGCCTCGCCGAACGGCGTCATGTCCGGTCACCATCCCGGCGCGACAGGCGGACATAGAGTGCGCCCTCGCCGCCATGCTGCTGGGCTGCGGGCTCGTGGGAGGAGATCAGATAGCGAAACTCCGGCTTGGAAAACCACAGCGGCACCGCCCGTTTCAGCGCCCCTTCGCTGCCCATCGAACTGCCCTTGCCGGTAATGACAAGCACGTGCCGCAGGCCCCGTTCATGGGCATGGACGAGAAAATCGAGCAGCAGCGCATGCGCCTCGCTCTGGAACATGCCATGCAGGTCGATCCGGGCTTCGAGCGCGAGGCGACCCCGGGCCAGCTTGCGCTTGACCGGCTTTTCAAACGGATGATGCCGACCTGATGCCGGTCGGGAAGCGGGTTTTGCGTCAGGTGGTGTCACCTCGCTGAGCACAGCCTTGCCGTCCGGCATGGGGGCTTCCTGAAGGTCCTCCGCGATGTCGAAGGCAAGCAGGTCCTCCATGCGCCCGGGCATCGGGCGGGTGGTGCGGGCAACCTTGCCCCACAGCACCCGTTCCTCGGTTTTCAGATCCCGGTCGCGCGCCATGTCAAAGGAACCCCGGGGCCGCTTCTTTGGGAATGAGAATGTAAAAGCTGGCATCGTGGCGGACGGTGCCCGCCAATGCGCCGGCCTCGTCTCCCCAGCCGGTAAAGATGTCTCCGCGTGCCGGACCGACGATTGCTGTCCCGGTATCGAGCGCCAGCATCAGCCGGGCGAAGGGCTGGCCATCATCGAGATGGGTGAGCTTCGGGGCGTGGATGTAGAAGGGAAAGCCGAAGGTATGGATCAGCCGGTCGACCGCCAGGGACCGCCCGGCGACCAGCGGCACCTTGGCTGCGGCAATCGGACCCCGGTCGGGATCGGAGAGCTCGGATTCCTTGAAGAAAATATAGGAGCGATTGTGCCAGTAGACCTGATCGGCTTCATCGGGATGGTCGGCGAGCCAGGCACGGATCGCCTGCATCGAGATTGCCTCGGGGGCGATTTCGCCGCGCTCCAGCAACAGCCTGCCGATGGCCGAAAACGGATGGCCGGCCTTGGCCGCATAGGTGATGCGCTTCATCGCCCCATCGGCATAGCGAAGCCGGGCTGCCCCCTGGACATGGGCAAAGAAGACATCCACCTTCGACCGCGCCCAGGCAATTTCCAGCCCCTGCCCCTCAAGGTGCCCCTCATCGATGACGCGACGGTCGGCATAGGCGGATATCACGCCATCCTTCAGCCTTGCGAAGGCGTAGGAGGGATCGAGCCCTGGCGGGCGATTGCCGTCGTGGAGATCAATCAGATCGGGTGGGCGATTGTAGAACGGGTAGCGGTAGGTCGCATCCGGCCGGTCGGAGACGGCGACTTCCGGCTCGTAGAAGGCGGTGACGAAACCATCCTTGCCATCCCGCCGCCGGATGGCGAAAGGCTGGAACTGCTGCTGGAAAAACCGGCGGGCTTCCTCGGCAGAGGATGGATTGACCGTTGCCGCCGCCTCAAGCGCGGGCAGCAGGTCGGCGCTGGTCAGGCCAAGCGAGCCGGTCCGGTGCGGCTTGATGGTGGTAATTTGGATCAGGCAATCATGCAGGGCGGCAAACAGCGGGCGCGGATCATCTTCAGCCCAGCCGGGCAAGTCTGGAAAGGAGATCTGCTCCAGGCAATAATCCGGCGAGGCGGTGGTCATTGACTGGATTCCGTCGCAATGACGGTCCAGTTCGGATCCCGCGAGCGCATGTCGCGCGACAGCGTCCAGATATCGTTGACCTCTGCCACCGTTTCCTCATCGCCTTCGATGATCGTGCCATTGCGATCCAGTGTCGCCGAAATCAGCTGGCTGACGATATTCAGCACCACCTGGACCTCGGTGCCCTTGATGTCGATGCGAACGAGATCCGTTTTCGATATGCCGACAAAGGTGAACTTCACCTTTTCGCCACGGGCTTCCCGCTCGCCAATGGCGACATCGAAGCTTTCAAACACCTCGCGGGAGAGAAGGCCGCGCAGGGCCTTTCGATCACCTTCCGCATAGGCGGTGACAATCATCTCGTAGGCAAGGCGCGCGCCATTGAAGAAACCCTTGGGATCGAAGGCGAGATCAACCTTCATCAGTTCGCGCAGATCGGAATTTGGCTCGGAACCGGGTTTGGTGTAGAGATCGGCAAGGTTGAGCCGGTCCTCGCTGACCACCACGTCACGCGACGGCAGCGTGATCACCTTTCCGGTATCCTGTGGATCAGGCCGGGGGAGATCACGCGGCGACACCGGTTCGAACGGCTGCTTCTCGTTGCCGGTGCGCCGGCCGAGGACGCTGCGAAGCTGCAGGAAGATCAGGACCGCGGCCACAAGGAAAAACACTGTGATGAAATCGTTGGAACCCATTTTTGCCGCGTTACCGTTGTTCTTTTCAAGTTGTCGTTCCCATATAGTCATCATTGGCCGATCATTCAAATCCCATTCGCGCAACGACCGTGCCGAAGGTCGCGTCATGACCCGTTCGACGCAAGCGAACAGAAAGCAAAGCTGATGCGTGCCAGCCGTCTTCCCGCACTGTTTTTCCTGCTGCCGCTCGTGGAGATCGTGCTGTTTGGCCTGGTGGTCGACCAGATCGGTTTCTGGCGGGCTCTCGCCCTGATGATGCTGACGTCGGTTGCGGGAATTCTGCTGCTGCGTCATCAGGGTTTCGGTCTCGCCGCCCGGATGTTTGCAGTCGCAAGAGGCGACAAGACAAAGGCGGCTGGCCTCGGCTATGGGATCATGGTGCTGATCGCCGGGCTGCTGTTGATGATACCCGGTTTTCTCACCGACATCCTTGGCCTGCTGCTGCTCATCCCGTTTATCCGCCGGTTGCTGTGGCGAATGGCAGGTGGAACGGCTGGCGACATCAGGACCGACATTTTCACCACCCGTTCCGGCAGCGGTGCCAGATTTGAATTCCGCTCAGGTCCCGCCGGGGGAGCAACCGAACCCGGCGTAGTCGATCTCGATGCGGGCGACTACCATCGCGCCGACAGCGCTCCGGGACCTGGCGACCGGCTTGCCGGAAGTGGGCGGGACCCCGAGGCATGAGGTCTCAACACCTGGGGGGTGCAAGGGTTGTAAGCCGGACCCCGAAATGCTAATTGGCCCTACTCCCATAAGCGGTAAGGACCCTTCTTTTATGGCCACTGACACGTCGAACGGCGAAAGCACCAGCCCCAGCCTCAGCATTCTCGCCCAATATATGAAGGACCTGTCCTTCGAAGTTCCCGGTGCGCCGCACTCGCTTCAGGCGCGTGATCGCGCCCCTGACATCAACATCAATGTCAATGTCAACGCCAACCCGCTTTCGGACGCGGATTTTGACGTGGTGCTGTCACTGAATGCGGAAGCCAAGGATGGCGGCAAGGTGATCTTCTCGTGCGAACTGGTCTATGGCGGCGTGTTCCGCATTACCGGCTTCCCGCAGGAGCACATGCTGCCGATCCTGTTCATCGAATGCCCGCGGCTGCTGTTCCCCTTTGCCCGGCAGATCGTTGCCGATGCGACCCGCAACGGCGGCTTCCCGCCGCTGATGATCGACCCCATCGATTTTGCCCAGATGTTTGCGCAGCGCATGGCGGAAGAACAGAACCGGGCGCAGGTTTCTGCGCCGAACTGAGCCCGTTTGCCGGATCACAGGATGATAAAATGCCCGGTTCCATGACCGGGCATTTTTCGTTTCCGGGGTTGGGCCACAGAGCCCGGAATCAGTTGTCGGCGTATTTGTTCCAGATTGCCTTGCCGCCGAGCCTTGCCACCATCGCCTCATGGGCCGCCATCTCTTCGCTGGAGAGACGCGGCGGCAACGGTCGGGGACGGACGGAAAGTTGGAAGGCGACGGTGCCCTCCTCCTCCTCGACCTCAACCCTCACCTCTTCGCTCTTGCCCAGCACCAGCGCGGTCTGCCGGCCACCGATCATCTCGATATAGACTTCCGCCAGCAATTCGGAATCGAGCAGCGCGCCATGCTTGGTGCGGTGCGAGTTGTCGATACCGTAGCGGCGGCAGAGCGCGTCGAGCGAATTCGGCCCCATCGGGTTCTTGCGCCGGGCCAGCTGCAACGTGTCGATCACCTGGTCCTGCGGTACCGGCGGCAGGCCGAGCCGGGCAAATTCCGCATTGATGAAGCCCATGTCGAAACTGGCATTATGCGCAATCCAGGTCGCGCCGTCGAAGAATGACCGGAGGTCGTCGACGATTGCCGCAAAGACCGGCTTGTCGCTGAGCAAGGCATCGGAAAGCCCGTGTACCGCCAGCGCATCGGGATGAACCCGGGTGCCGTCCGGATTGACATAGACATGGAAGGTCCGTCCGGTCGGAAAATGATTGACCAGCTCGACGCCGCCGATTTCGATGATCCGGTCGGCCTTGCTGTCGAGGCCGGTGGTTTCCGTGTCGAAAATGATTTCGCGCATCTCAGGCCTTGCCCCTCTTCACTTCGGCGATGATAGCCGCGACCTGCTGGCGTGCAAAGTCCAATCCCTTGCCCGTATCAATGACGAAATCGGCCTTCGCCCGCTTGTCCGTGTCGGGCATCTGCCGCGACAGGATCAGCGCGAATTTCTCCGGCGTCATCCCCGGTCGTGCCAGCACGCGTTCGCGCTGCTGTTCGGCGTCGCAGGAGACCACGACGATCCTGTCGGCCCGGTCCGCCCCGCCCGTTTCAAACAACAGCGGGATGTCGAGCACGACAAGACCGGCTCCTGCCCGGCGCTGTTCCTCGACAAATTCGGTCTCTTTCCTGCGCACCAGCGGATGGACGATTTTTTCCAGAAGCTTGAACTGAGCCGGATTCAAGGCGAGCTGCCGCGACAGCTCACGCCGGTCGACAACGCCATCCTGCACCGCGCCGGGAAAGGCTTCTCCGACCGGCCCGACCGCCTCGCCCGCATAGAGCTGATGCACCACCTGGTCGGCATCGTTGACCGGAATCCCGGCCTCGCGGAACATCTGCGTCGTCGTCGACTTTCCCATGCCGATCGACCCCGTGAGGCCAAGGATGATCATCAATGTGCCCTCATGTCCTGCTCGATGATCTCCCGCAACGTTGCATCGACGACCGGACGGGCACCGAACCAGCGTTCAAATCCCGGGACCGCCTGATGCAGCAGCATGCCGAGACCATCGACCACTGCCCGTCCCTGATCCAGCGCCTGCCGGAGGATCGGGGTGACCAGCGGGACATAGACGATATCCGTGACCACCGCCTGATCGGCCATCGTCGAGAAGTCGATCCCCGGCGCAGGCTCACCATCCATGCCAAGCGACGTGGTGTTGACGAACAGGCTTGCGCCCGCCAGCACAGACCCGAGAGCCTCCATGCCATGCGGGACGATCCCTGATCCGAAACGGTCGCGCATTTCAACTGCCCGTGACCGGGTACGGTTCACCACATGGATCTCGGAAAAGCCGCGATCCCTGACCGCCTGAATGACCGCACGCGCCGCGCCGCCAGCCCCCAGCACCACTGCCGACCTGGAACCGCCTCTTGCCCCCGGATCCCAGCCGGGATGGCGGTCGTCCAGATTGGCGACAAAACCTTCGCCATCGGTGTTGGTGGCAAAGACCTTGCCTTCGCTGACCCACAGCGTATTGGCCGCGCCCAGTTCCTCGGCCCTTTCGTCCCTGACATCAGCCAGTCGACAGGCGGATTCCTTGTGCGGGATGGTGACGTTTCCACCAACATAGCCGGAGTCGCCATTTCGCAACGCAGCCATGAAGCCGGCAAAATCTTCCGGCGGAACAGGATGCGCGACATAGCGCCCCGTGAGGCCAAGCAGCTTCAGCCAGTAGGAATGGATCAGCGGCGAGCGGGAATGCTTGATCGGATAGCCGGTGACGAATGCGGTTCTGGTTAATGTTTCACGTGAATCATCCATCGATCAGGCCCATTTCGCGCAATTTGTTAAGGAGTGGAAGCATCGGCAATCCGAGGATGGTGAAATAGTCGCCCTCGATCCTTTCGAACAGATGGATCCCCTCCCCTTCCAGCTGGTAGGCCCCGACACTGCTCAAAGCCCTGGTGCCGACGCGTTGCAGATGCCGGGTAATGAAATCGTCGGAAAGTGCCCGCACCGTCATCTCCGCATGGGCGACATGCTGCCAGAGGAGATCACCATCCAGGACCAGTACCATCGCACTGTTGAGCCGATGGGTGCTGGCGGAAAAGGAACGCAAGTGCTCAACGGCCTCCGCCATGTCTCTCGGCTTGTGGTAGACACGTTGCCCTTGCGACAGGGTCTGGTCCGAGCCAATGACGACGGCACCCGGATACCTTGAACTGACATCCACCGCTTTGGCGATTGCCAGAGCCACGGCGACGGCATCAGGTGTTTCACCTGCCGCCTCAAGTGGTGCCTCTATGGCCCGCTCATTGATCCGCGCCGACTCCGTCAAAAAAGTCAGGCCGGCATTCTCCATCAATTGCCGGCGAAAGGGGCTTGCCGACGCGAGCACCAGGGGTTTGGACATGACGAGAGCCCTCCTTTGACCGGCCGGGTTAACGCAGTTTTGGACGCAGGGCAACAATCGCCGCCGCCGTCTCCTCAATGGAACGGCGGGTGACGTCGATCATCGGCCAGTTGTTGCGGGCGCAGACTGACCGGGCATATTTGAGCTCTTCGGTGATGGTCGCGCGGTCGGTATATTGTCCGCCGTGGAAATCGCCCGACGTGCCGAGGATTCGATTTTCGCGCACCTGCGAGATCCGGTCCGACGTCGCCGTCAGGCACACGATCAACGGCTTCGACACCCGGCTGAGGCTTTCCGGCAATGCCACACCCGGTACCAGCGGCAGATTGGCGGTGCGGATGCCACGATTGGCGAGATAGATGCTGGTCGGGGTTTTCGAGGTGCGGCTGATGCCGATGATCACCACATCCGCCTCGTCATAATCATCGGCCAATTGGCCGTCATCATGATCCATGGTGAAATTCAGCGCTTCGATCCGCGCGAAGTAATCGGCATTCATCTTGTGCTGGGCACCTACCCGGCGCTTTGAGGGGGCGCCGAGATAGGCCTGGAAGATATCCATCACCGGCTCGATGACATTGACACAAGGCACCCCCATGTCCCGGCAGGTCTTGTCGATCACCGCCGCAAGCTCCCGGTCCACCACCGTATAGAGGACAATACCCGGTGTCTGGTCGATGGACTCCAGCACGGGCTGCAGCTGTTTGCGGGTGCGGATGAGGGGGTAGACATGTTCCACCGCATGGCTGCCGGGAAATTGTGCAGAGGCCGCCCGCCCCGCCGAGATCAGAGTCTCTCCGGTTGAGTCAGATATGAGGTGCAGATGAAAGAAGTTTTTTCTGTTCTCCACGTTATACTGCGGCCTCTGTTGAAAACACGGGACAGACAGAGGTAAAGCGCCAACGCCTCCGGGGGCAAGGGGATAAGGTCCGATTTATCCACAAATCGAAGCGCTGTGGACGAGACTCGAACGCATTTGTGGGAAATGGGGATAAATGTGTTCTCTCTGTCCTTGATCCACAGCTTGTGATGCTTCAACACGCAGCATAGGATCCGCATAAAGCATTGTTATTAAATTTAAAATGGTGTCTATCAAGTGCCTCTCGTTTCGTTCGCCTTTCGTTTTTCCACAGCCTGTTTCCGGGGGCTGCGTCGATAGGCCTGAGCTGGGGATGGTTTTTAATCCTTGATAGTCACCGACTCTAAGAAATAGAAAACCTTTCGATATCTGTTTGTTTTTTTATAGGAGACCGATCCTTGACCGGACCGCAAAGAAAAGTGCTACAGGTTCTCGACGGACAGACCGTGTCTCCGCCTCCCGTATGGCTGATGCGGCAGGCAGGCCGCTATCTTCCGGAATACAGGGCAACCCGGGCTGAAGCCGGAAGCTTCCTCGATCTTTGCTATTCGCCCAGACACGCTGTCGAAGTCACCTTGCAGCCGATCCGTCGCTATGGCTTTGATGCGGCGATCCTGTTTTCGGATATCCTCGTCATCCCCGATGGCCTGAAGCGGAATGTCCGGTTTACCGAAGGGCATGGGCCGGAGATGGATCCGATCGACGCCGACGGAATCAGGCTTTTGAAGATGGATGGCGTCCTCGACCACCTGGCACCGGTGTTTGAGACCGTCTCGCGCCTGCGACAGGAACTGCCCGACCAGACGACGCTGCTCGGCTTTTGCGGTGCCCCCTGGACGGTTGCCACCTACATGATCGCCGGACACGGGACGCCTGACCAGGCACCGGCCCGGCTGTTTGCCTATCGCTATCCCGAGGCCTTCCGGTCACTTCTGGCCTTTCTCGCCCAGATTTCAGCTGCCTATCTGATCCGCCAGATCGATGCGGGCGCAGATGCGGTGCAGATTTTCGACAGCTGGGCCGGTGTCCTCGGAGAAGAGGAATTCCAGGCCTTTGCCATCGAGCCGGTCGCCCGGATGATCTCCATCGTCAAGGCAGAGCGGCCGAGGGCGAAGATCATCGCTTTTGCCAAGGGGGCTGGCTACATGCTGAAAACCTACCGGCAGAAGACGGGAGCCGATGCCATCGGGCTCGACTGGTCGGTGCCGCTGAGTTTTGCCCGGGACTTGCAGAAGGAAGGCCCCGTTCAGGGCAATCTTGATCCGATGCGGGTGGTTGCCGGCGGAAAGCCGCTGATCGACGGCATTGATGCCATCCTGAATGCTCTCGGCCATGGACCGCTGATCTTCAATCTTGGTCATGGCATCACCCCGCAAGCCAACCCCGATCACGTGACGGCGCTGGTCAATCGCGTGCGCGGGCAAGGCAACTGAGGCAGATGATGGAACAGCAGACATCTGCCAAGGCGGGCAAAAAGGCGGCAGTCCGGGCCAGCATCGCGCTGGCCGGCTTTGCTGCCTTTGCCGCCTTCCTGCTGCAAGGTGACCCGGGAATCGTTTATCTCTGGGTGAAGGCGCTGCATGTGATTGCCGTCATCTCCTGGATGGCGGGTCTGCTCTATATGCCGAGACTGTTCATCTATCACGGTGATTCGGAAAAGGGATCCGTTCAGTCGGAAACCTTCAAGGTGATGGAAAGGCGGTTGCTCAACGTCATCATGACCCCCGCCATGCTGCTTTCCTGGCTGCTTGGCCTTTACATGGCGGCCATGATATATCATTTTGAAGGTGGATGGCTGCATGCCAAACTTCTGGCAGTGGCCGCCCTCACTGGCGTCCATGTGTTTTTCGCCCGCGCGGTCGGCCAATTCGGTCGGGACGAAAACACGAGGTCGCCACGTTTCTGGCGATTGGCGAATGAAATTCCGACGGTGCTGATGATCGTCATCGTCATTCTGGTGATTGTCAAACCATTCTGATCGTCCTTCTGATGCAAATCAGGCGGCGAATTGCCCACCAACGCTTTCTCTCCGCACCCCCCTTGCGGCTGTTGCCCGGACCGGCTATTTTCCGCGCAACTCATCTTCGCGGCATGTATGCATTCAGTCGACTGCGGCATTTGTTCTGCAGTACCGAATTCGTGAAACACGCCTTCCCCCACATTTGTAAAACTATGGTCTGTTCATGGCTGAAATGAAGCTTCAGGAACTTAAGAACAAGGCTCCCACAGATCTGCTGGCTTTTGCCGAATCTCTGGAAGTCGAAAATGCGAGCACCATGCGCAAGCAGGAATTGATGTTCGCAATATTGAAGATGCTTGCCAGCCAGGATGTGGAAATCATCGGTGAAGGCGTCGTGGAAGTGCTGCAGGACGGATTTGCCTTTCTGCGCTCCGCCAATGCCAATTATTTGCCCGGCCCCGACGATATTTATATCTCGCCCTCGCAGATCCGCCGCTTCTCGCTGAAGACTGGCGATACGGTTGAAGGCCCCATTCGCGGTCCGAAGGAAGGCGAGCGCTATTTCGCCCTGCTCAAGGTCAATACGATCAATTTTGATGATCCGGAGAAGATCCGGCACAAGGTGCATTTCGACAATCTGACGCCGCTCTATCCGAATGAACGGTTCAAGATGGAACTGGACATTCCAACCTCGAAGGATCTTTCGGCGCGGGTGATTGATCTCGTCGCTCCGCTTGGCAAGGGCCAGCGTGGCCTGATCGTCGCACCGCCGCGCACCGGCAAAACCGTCCTGCTGCAGAATATCGCCCATTCCATCACCGCCAATCATCCGGAATGCTACCTGATCGTGCTTCTGATTGACGAACGACCGGAAGAAGTCACGGACATGCAGCGCTCCGTGCGCGGTGAGGTGGTCTCCTCGACCTTCGACGAACCGGCCGTTCGCCATGTGCAGGTGGCGGAAATGGTGATCGAAAAGGCAAAGCGGCTGGTCGAACATGGACGCGACGTGGTCATCCTGCTCGATTCCATCACCCGGCTTGGCCGCGCCTACAATACGGTCGTTCCCTCCTCTGGCAAGGTTCTGACCGGCGGTGTGGATGCCAATGCACTGCAACGCCCGAAGCGCTTCTTCGGTGCTGCCCGGAATATCGAAGAGGGTGGCTCACTCACCATCATCGCGACCGCGCTGATCGATACCGGCAGCCGCATGGACGAAGTGATTTTCGAGGAATTCAAGGGCACCGGCAACTCGGAAATCGTGCTGGACCGCAAGGTCGCCGACAAGCGGATCTTCCCGGCCATGGATATTCTGAAGTCCGGAACCCGGAAAGAAGACCTGCTGGTGCCGCGCCAGGATCTCCAGAAGATCTTTGTCCTGCGCCGGATCCTCGCGCCGATGGGCACGACCGATGCCATCGAGTTCCTGATCGACAAGCTGAAGCAGACCAAGAACAATGGCGATTTCTTCGATTCGATGAATACCTGAGGACGGACAGGTTCAGGGATGATAAATGGAACGGGCCTTTCGGGGCCCGTTGCCGTTCGGGCTGGAGTCTGTCAGGTTCACATTGAACCATACAGACTCTAACGCTGCTTGATTTCGTTTGTCAGTATCGGGAAAACCGGATTCCACTTTTCCCTGACAAACTCTAAGCAGTTTGGGGCTGAAGGACTTTACGCCACCGTCCTGTTCCATCGCTCGCCGGAACAGGCACGGCTACGATGGAATCGATTCGCTTTGGCAACGACAGGACACTGATCGACCATGACTGAGACTATATACGCTCTGTCGAGTGGCACGGTACCCTCAGGAGTCGCGGTCATCCGCGTCAGTGGCCCCGGTTGTGATGAGATCAGCAAGGCACTGATCGGCGGCGTGTTGCCGGCGCGCTTGGCGTCACTCAAAACGATTCGGGATCGTAACGGTGACGTGGTTGATCAGGGCCTTGTCCTGAATTTTCCTGCACCCGCATCGTTTACCGGAGAGAATTGTCTGGAATTTCAAATACATGGCGGTAGAGCTACCGTTCATAAATTGATGAGGGAACTGGCCATATTTCCCGATACCAGGCCTGCCGAGGCCGGTGAATTCACCAAGCGGGCCTTTGAAAATGCCAAGATTGACCTCGTCGAGGCTGAAGGCCTGGCAGATCTGATTGGCGCTGAGACGGAGATGCAACGGCGCCTGGCGGCGGAACACAGTTCCGGCGGGTTGTCGCAGATTTATGGGGCCTGGGCGAAACGATTGACCCATGCACGGGCGATGATCGAGGCGGAGCTCGATTTTGCCGATGAGGATGATGTACCGGGTTCCGTTGCCGATGCTGTCTGGCGGGATATGGACAGTCTCTGGACGGAGATGCAATTGCATCTCGAAGCGGCTCCTGTCGGCGAAATCATTCGCGATGGCTTGAAAGTAGCGATCATCGGCGCACCCAACGCCGGAAAATCGAGCCTGATCAATGCGCTCGTCGGTCGGGATATCGCCATCGTCACCGATATCCCAGGCACCACCCGGGATCTGCTGAGCTGCGATCTGGATATAAATGGTTATGCGATCCGGCTTGTCGATACGGCCGGCCTCAGGGAATCGCAAGAGCCTATTGAACAGGAAGGTATACGCCGCGCTCGGATTGCCATGGGCGAAGCGGATCTCATACTACTTGTTCAGGATGTTACGGGCAATCGGGATGAACCGGCGCTTCCTGGCACCATCCCGGTTCTGCGGATTGGCAGCAAGGCGGACCTGGGCTGTAATACGCAACCAATTCACCATGATCTGCTGGTGTCTGTGCGGGACGGTAGAGGGTTGGATGCGCTTCGCGCGGCAATGGTAGCCACTATCGAACAGCGGCTCACTGGAGTTTCTCTTGCAATTCCCAGCCGAATCCGGCATGTGAGCAATCTCGAAAGCGCCAGTTTCTGGCTGAGGGCAGCCTGTCACGCGCAGGAAAGTGGCCTCGATTTGCGTGCTGAACATCTTCGCCTTGCCGCGCATGCGTTGGGCAGAATCACGGGTCAGGTGGATGTAGACTCACTGCTCGATATCATTTTTTCGAAATTCTGCATCGGCAAATGAATGCGTGATTCACGTGAAACAGTATTCGATTCACTCTCGTAACAAAAATGTTTCACGTGAAACAAATTGAAGGACAGGGTTAATGGTTGATTCCTTTGATGTGGTGGTTGTTGGTGGGGGCCATGCGGGCTGCGAAGCCGCTGCAGCAAGCGCCAGGATGGGTGCAAAAACGGCTCTGGTCACCCATTCTGCGAGGACGATTGGAACAATGTCCTGCAATCCCGCGATTGGTGGCCTGGGGAAGGGCCATCTTGTGCGCGAGGTTGATGCATTTGATGGTTTGATGGGGTTGGCGGCTGATCAGTCCGGTATTCAGTTTCGCATGTTGAATCGAAGGAAGGGCCCCGCCGTGCACGGCCCCCGGACTCAGGCGGATCGAAAGCTCTATCGGCAAGCTATATTTGCCTTGATGGAGAAACAGCCCAACCTTGAGATCATTGAGGGTGATGCGGATGATCTTGTCTTCTCCGGTGATCAGCTCACGGGCCTTGCTTTGAAAGAGGGACGCCATCTCTCGACCCGTTCCGTTGTCATCACAACAGGCACATTTCTGAATGGTTTGATTCATATTGGAAACGAACGGCATGCCGCAGGTCGGATGGGCGAATTGCCGACGTCAGGACTATCTGTCGCCTTGCGACGGTTGGGTCTGCGTCTTGGGCGCCTCAAGACGGGCACCCCTGCCCGCTTAAGTCGGCAAAGCATCAATTGGGACGTGCTGGAGAGTCAGTCGGCGGATGATGAACCCGTTCCCTTCTCGTTCCTGACTTCGAAGATCACGGTCCCCCAAATTCACTGCGGGATTACGCGCACGACACCGGAAACGCACCGCATCATCCGCGACAATATCCTGAGCTCGGCGATGTATTCGGGCCAGATCGAAGGGATCGGGCCGCGCTATTGTCCGTCGATAGAAGACAAGATCGTCAGATTCGGCGAAAGGGATGGCCACCAGATCTTTCTGGAACCTGAAGGGCTTGACGACGATACGGTCTATCCGAACGGGATCTCAACCTCCCTGCCGGTGGCGGTCCAGCACGCCTTTATCAAAACCATACCCGGACTGGAACAGGCTGTTATTCTGCAACCTGGATACGCGATTGAATATGACCATGTCGATCCGCGTGAGTTGGATCATGGTCTGGCGGTGGGCAAGGCGCGTGGTCTCTACCTTGCCGGCCAGATCAATGGCACGACGGGTTATGAAGAAGCTGCGGCCCAGGGACTTGTGGCGGGGCTTAATGCCGCCGCTTATTCCGGTGGGCGTAAACCCATCCATTTCAGCCGAACGGACTCCTATATTGGCGTGATGATCGATGATCTGATTTCGCGGGGGATATCGGAACCCTACCGGATGTTTACCTCTCGTGCCGAGTATCGACTGTCGCTGCGGGCTGACAATGCCGATTTGCGGCTGACCGGCAAGGCGATAGACATTGGTTGCGTGGCGGAGGAGCGCCGAAATCGCTTTACCGCATTTCAGACTGATTTGAATCGTACTCGTAACGCTTTGCATGATTTGACGGTAACACCAAGCGAGGCACGCAACTTCGGCTACCAGCTGAATCAGGATGGCCAACGTCGCTCCGCATATGATCTGCTTGGCTATCCAGGCGAGAATCTCGCGAAACTCTCTGCGATCTGGCCTCAACTCTCCGACATTGGGGGTGCAGTGCGCAAGGCAATCGAGATTGAAGCGACCTATGCGGTCTATCTGGATCGACAGGACCGGGATATTCAGCAAATACGCCGCGAAGAGCAGTTGGTGATTCCGGTGGATTTCGATTTCAGTGCCTTGCCGGGCCTGTCGAATGAGTTGAAGACAAAACTTCAAGCGCTGAGGCCCGTCAATTTGGCGCAGGCTGCACGGGTGGACGGCATGACGCCAGCTGCCCTGTCGCTTGTGCTCACGCTAGTCCGCAAGGATGAGCGCAAGCGACTGTCGGCGTGATACACCAGAAAAGAGTCTGACCATGCAATTAAACGGCCAGCGTGTTTCACGTGAAACACAAGAGGCGCTTGAGCATTTTGCTGCCCTGTTCCAGAAATGGGCGCGAACCATCAATCTCATTGCCCCCTCGACCAGGGAACAGCTTTGGCAAAGGCATATTGCCGACAGTGCGCAACTGTTTCAATTGCAACCAAAACCCCTGACATGGATTGACTTTGGTAGCGGCGGTGGATTTCCGGGGATTATCACCGCGATCCTGCTCAAGGAATTGGGGAATGGCTGGGTACATCTGGTGGAAAGTAACCAGAAGAAGGCGGCCTTCCTCCGGGTGGCGATCACGGAAACCGGTGCACGGGCAACAATCCACAACAAGCGCATCGATGACGTTATCGGCGATGTCCCTGCCGTGGACGCAATTTCTGCACGGGCGATTGCCGATCTTGACCATCTCTGTGCCTTCAGCCGCCCGTGGATGGAAAACAGGCCTGAGGCCGTCGCCTATTTCCACAAAGGCCGGGATTACCAGGCGGAGATCGACAAAGCCCGTGGTCGTTGGCAGTTCGATCTGGTAAGACATCGCAGTAAAGTCGAGCCGGATTCCGTCATTCTGGAATTGACCAATCTTCGAAGCACTGAACAACGCTCAGGTGGATAAATGCGCACGGAGAAAAACCGGATTATAACCATCGCCAATCAGAAAGGCGGGGTCGGCAAGACGACAACCGCCATCAATCTGGCGACGGCGCTCGCGGCCATTGGGGAACGGGTGCTGATCATCGATCTCGATCCGCAGGGCAATGCCAGCACCGGGCTCGGCATAGATCGCAAAAACCGCCTGCATTCCTCCTATGATGTGCTTGTCGGTGCATCTACGGTCGGTGAAACGGCGGTACCGACGGCGGTGCCCAACCTGTCAATCATTCCCTCGACCATGGATCTGCTTGGTCTGGAGATGGAGATTGCCAGTCAGGCGGATCGGGTGTTCCGGCTGAAAAGGGCGCTGCAGAGTGCCGATGCGCAGAGCTACGGCTATATCCTTGTCGATTGCCCCCCGTCCTTCAACCTGTTGACGATGAACGCCATGGCTGCAGCCCATTCGGTGCTGGTGCCGCTGCAATGCGAGTTCTTTGCGCTGGAAGGACTCAGCCAACTGCTGGAGACCGTCGATCAGGTACGCCGGACCGTGAATCCCACCCTGGATATCCAGGGTATCGTGCTGACAATGTTCGATTCCCGCAACAATCTGGCGCAGCAGGTTGTCAATGATGTCCGGATGCATCTCGGTGAGAAGGTCTATCATACCCTGATCCCCCGCAATGTGCGGGTTTCGGAAGCGCCCTCTTACGGCAAGCCTGCTATCCTCTATGATCTGAAATGCGCCGGCAGTCAGGCCTATCTGCAATTGGCCTCTGAAGTGATCCAGCGGGAGCGGCAGCGCAAAGCCGCCTGAAGGCGAAGGCGGTTTGGTTCAGCCACCGCGCGATGATTTTGTGACAGGAGTGAGGTAATTCGATGAACGACGATCTTTCCAAACGACGCCTCGGGCGCGGTCTTGCCGCGCTCATCGGCGAGATGGATCAACCCCTGGTGGCGGATGCGACGCGCTCAAGCGTCAATCCGGATCGACTCGTTCCAATTGAATATATCACCCGTAACCCCCGTAACCCACGGCGTTATTTCGATGAAGCGGAATTGCAGGACCTCGCCAGCTCGATCCGCCAGCATGGAATTGTGCAGCCGGTAGTTGTTAGGACGCTCGGGCAAAACAGCTACGAAATCATAGCCGGCGAGCGGCGCTGGCGTGCCGCGCAGCTCGCGGGTTTTGTCGAGGTCCCGGTTATCGTCCGGGATGTGGATGACCGCACCGCGCTCGAGATCGCCATTGTTGAAAACGTACAGCGGGCAGATCTCAATCCCCTCGAAGAAGCAATGGGTTATGAGCAGCTGATCTCCGATCATGGCTATACCCAGAATGACCTCGGCGAAATCATCGGCAAGAGCCGCAGCCACGTGGCAAACAGCCTGCGACTGCTGAAACTGCCGGATTCCGTCAAGGATCTGGTGTCGCAGGGGTCGCTGTCAGCGGGCCATGCCCGCGCCCTGGTGCCGACATCCGACCCGGCGGCACTGGCAAAGACCATTGTAGCCAAGGGACTGTCGGTTCGCGATACCGAGCGGCTGGCGCAAAATGACATCAAGGGCCTCAATGCGGGGGAAAGCCGCCCACGTCGGGAGGAAAAGGATTCCGACACGCTGGCGCTGGAGCGGACATTGTCGGATGCGCTTGGCCTTGATGTGGCCATCACGCATAAGGGAAGCTCCGGCAGCGTGCGCATTTCCTACCGTTCTCTGGAGCAGCTCGAAGATATTTGCCGACTGCTTGAACGCCGATAGGATGGGCTGAAACCGTCGCATCAGGGCCGCCGTGCGGATTGGAGCGTGGTGGACAGCAGTGTGTGCAGCGCGATGCTCTCCTCGAGTGACTGACGCTGGCGGCTCTGGAAGATCGCCGCCTGAATGCGGTTCATCTCCCGGCCGATGGCGGGCCCTGTCCAGGCCTTCAAAGCCCGTTCGATCACCGGTTTGCGCCTGAAATGAATGTGGCGTCCCATTGTCTGCATGACCTGGGCTGCAGGCAGCTTCTTCTCATCCATTTCGCTGCGCATCACGTCCATCAGCTGGAATTGCCGCAGGCAGCCCTGCAACACAAGGAACAGCGGCGTTTTGGAATGGATGATCTTGTCGCAGGCATGCAGAAAGGCCTGCTTGTCACCGCTGAGAATGGCATCCACCGCGTCATCGGTCGAGACGGCGCTGGCATCACCGATAATGTCCTCAACATGCTTCTCGTCAATCGTGCCCTCGCCCAGACAGTAGAGGGCGAGCTTGCGAATTTCGCCGCGTGAGGCAATGCGGTCTCCGCCAAGGCAGTCGAGCAGCAGCGCACGAGCGCTGGGCGTGATGCGCAGGCCGGATTGGCCAAGCTCGGCATCGATCAACCCGTTCAACGCCCGCTGGTCGTCGCCATAGCAGGCTATGCTGGCAATCGAACGGGCGCTGTCGGCTATTTTCCGGGTTCCGACCCCCTTCTTGAGGTCGCCCGCTTCGACAATCAGGCAACTGCCCTCGATGGTTGACGCGGACAGGACCTGCAGGCTGTCAACCAGTGCCTTTTCATTGGCGGCACCCTTGATCCAGACCAGGCGGTCACCGCCGAAAAGCCCGAGTGACTGCATCTCTTCGATGATCAGCCCCGGTGCGGAGGAAAGATCGCCCGCGTCCATGCGGATCACCGAGAAAGGGTCATCCAGTGCGATGCCGGTGGCACGGGCAATATCAAGGGCGCGTTCGGAGACCAGCCCGCGATCCGGGCCATAAATCACGAATATCCGGTAGGCGAGCGGCTTGCGTTGCAGGAAGCCGTCAAATTCGTGCGATTTGATCTCGGTCATCGCTGGCGTTAATGCGAGAGGGCAACGGCAAGATCGGCGCGCACCAGTTCGGCTGCCTCCCGTGCCGCCCGGTTCTCCGCATCGCGAATTGCCCTGATCTTGGAAAATTCCTGGATGGAGAAATCAACCAGGGCTGTGGAGGAGCGGGTGCCGGATTTCAGCACCTGCTGGTCACTGTTGCGCACCAGTTGATAGGTGGCACGCACGGTCACCTGCCCGGCCCGGGCCGTATCGGAAGAATCGATCAGGAGAACATTTGCAACGCTGCTCGACGCGCTCAGGGTGACATTATAATCGGCCTGCTCCGCCTCCCCTGCCCCGCCTGAAGTCATGAATATCAGCTGGTTGCGCACCAGCTGTTCCACCCGGCCTGTCGCCTCGGAAAAGGCGATCTTGCCGAGTTGCGACTGGGTGAGGCCTGCGGTGTCATAGAGCGGGCGGACCTGGCAACTGGCGAGCAGCAGGATCGCGCCAAGTGTCGCAACGAACGTGAAGGCGCGCGCCATGGGATGGGCATGCCGGGAGGTCTTTCGGTCAAACGACAATGTTCACAATCCTTTGCGGAACCACGATGACTTTCTTAGGGGCTTTGCCATCCAGGGCGATCTGCACCGGAGCCAGCGCCAGCACGGCGGCAGTCACCGCATTCTGGTCTGCGTCGCGGGAAATTGTCAATTCAGCCCGCTTCTTGCCGTTGATCTGCACGGGCAGCGTAACTTCATTGTCGGCCACCAGACTGTCGAGATAGCCAGGCCAGGTGGCCTCGGCAACCAGGCCTGCATTGCCCAGAACGGTCCAGCATTCCTCAGCGAGATGCGGGGTCATGGGGGCGACGAGCTGGATCAGGATCTGCGCGGCCTCGCGCAGCGCTGCACGGGTCTGGGTATCGGCAGTGCCTGCGGCAGCCGATGTCAGGGGCCCGGCGAGCGTATTGACCAGTTCGTAGATCCGGGCAACCGCCTTGTTGAAGGCGAGCTTGTCGTAATCACCCTGCACCGCCTTCAGGGTCCTGTGGGCGATCTGGGAAATCGCCAGCGCCTCACCGTCAAGGCCTGCCACCGGCGTGATATCAGACAGCGCGCTTGCGGCTTCCGAAATCAGCCGCCAGACCCGCTGTACGAAGCGATGCGCGCCTTCGACGCCGGATTCCGACCAGATCACGTCCCGATCAGGCGGCGAATCGGAGAGCACGAAGAACCGCGCGGTATCGGCGCCATAGGAGGCGATGATGTCATCGGGGTCGACGACATTCTTCTTCGACTTCGACATCTTCTCGATGGAGCCGATCTTTACCTCTTCGCTGGAGGTGAGCAGGAAGGCCCGGCGCTGGCCGTCAATCTCGTCGATCCTCAAATCGGCGGGCGCGACCCATTCCCGGGTCAGCCCCTCGCCGCGGCTGTAGGTTTCATGCACGACCATGCCTTGAGTGAACAGGCCCTTGAACGGCTCCTTCAGGTCCAGATGGCCGGTCGCCTGCATGGCGCGGGTGAAGAAGCGCGAATAGAGCAGATGCAGGATCGCATGTTCGATACCGCCAATATATTGATCGACCGGCAGCCAGCTGTTGGCCGCCGCCGGATCGGTCGGATTGTCCTCCCAGGGCGCGGTGAAGCGGGCGAAATACCAGCTGGAATCGACAAATGTGTCCATCGTGTCAGTTTCACGCCGGGCCGGTTTGCCGCATTCAGGGCAAGCCACATGCCGCCAGGTCGGATGACGGTCGAGCGGATTGCCCGGCTTGTCGAAGGTCACGTCATCAGGCAGGCGGACGGGCAGGTCCGTCTTCGGCACCGCAACGACGCCGCAGGCTTCACAGTGGATGACCGGGATCGGGCAACCCCAGTAGCGCTGGCGGGAAATGCCCCAGTCGCGGAGGCGGAAATTGACCTTGCGTTCGCCCTGCGGCGCATCGCGGAGCGACTGGGCCGAGAGGCGCGTGGCAACCTTGTCGAAGGCCTGGTCTGTCGACAGACCATCCAGATCGCGGGAATTGATCATCACGCCATCGCCGACATAGGCTTCGTCGGCAATGGTGAAGCTCGCGGCCTCGCCACCGGCAGGCATCACCACCGGCACCACCGGCAGATCATATTTGCGGGCAAAATCAAGGTCGCGCTGGTCACCGGAGGGGCAGCCGAAGATCGCCCCGGTGCCATAGTCCATCAGCACGAAATTGGCGATGAAAACAGGCAGTTCCCACGCGGGATCCAGCGGATGACGCACCTTGAGGCCGGTGTCGATGCCCTTCTTCTCCGCCGTTTCCAGAGCCGCCAGTGAGGTGCCCGCCCGGCGGGTCTCCTCGCAAAAATCATGGATGGCGTTGCTGCCAGCTGCAACCGCCCGCGCCAGCGGATGATCGGCGGCAATCGCCAGGAAGGAGGCGCCATAGAGCGTATCAGGCCGGGTCGTATAGACCATAACCTCGTCGATCCCCGCTGCCTTTGCGTCGGGAACCAGATCCCAGCGGATGGTCATGCCTTCCGAACGGCCGATCCAGTTCTTCTGCATCAGCCGGACCTTTTCCGGCCACTGGTCGAGCGTGTCCAGCGAATCCAGCAGGTCCTGGCTGAAATCGGTGATCTTGAAGAACCATTGCGTCAATTCGCGCTGTTCCACCAGCGCGCCGGACCGCCAGCCACGGCCGTCGATCACCTGCTCGTTGGCAAGTACCGTCATGTCCTCCGGATCCCAGTTGACCTTGGAATTCTTCCGGTAAACCAGACCCTTTTCGAGGAAATCGAGGAACAGATGCTGCTGGCGCTGGTAGTAGTCCACGTCGCAGGTGGCAAATTCCCGCGCCCAGTCGAGCGACAGGCCCATGCTCTTCAGCTGGCTGCGCATGGTGGCGATATTTTCATAGGTCCACTCTTTCGGATGAACCTTGTTCTTCATCGCCGCATTTTCGGCCGGCATGCCGAAGGCGTCCCAGCCCATCGGATGCAGTACATTGTAGCCGCGTGCCCGCTTGTAGCGCGCCACCACATCGCCCATCGCGTAATTGCGGACATGGCCCATGTGAATGCGGCCGGAAGGATAGGGAAACATCTCCAGCACATAGTATTTCTCGCGCGGATCGTCATTTCGCGTTTCGAAAACCTTGTTCTCGGTCCACTTTGCCTGCCAGCGGGGTTCTGCGTCGCGCGGATTGTAACGTTCGGGTGCCATCTGCTTCTAATATTCCGGAAAGTCAGGGGAAGAATTGGTCGTGACCTTCACCACGAAAGTGGCCAAGCGTCAAGTTTTAGCGGCTTTCGCGGCCAAACTTTGACCCCTCCCCGCAGGCCCGTGGCGGCGCTGGCCTTGGCAAGACCCGTCGCGCGGTTTACTGACAGCCTGTCCGCGCCATGACACTCCGGAGGAAGAAATGCCAGTCCAGTCCCGCCTGAACGATGTTCGCGCCCGCATTGCTGCCGCAACCGCAGAGGCCCGTCGGCCCGAAGGGGCCGTGACGCTGGTGGCGGTATCGAAGACCTTTGATACCGACGATATCCGGCCCGTCATCACCGCCGGACAGCGGGTTTTCGGGGAAAACCGGGTGCAGGAAAGCCAGGGCAAGTGGCCGCAGCTGAAGGCTGAGACCGATGGCATCGAGCTGCATCTGATCGGGCCGCTGCAATCCAACAAGGCGGCGGATGCGGTGGCGTTGTTCGACGTGATCGAAACCGTCGACCGGGAAAAGATTGCCCGCGCGCTCGCTGCCGAAATGCAGGCACAGAACCGGCATCTGCCGGTCTATATCCAGGTCAATACCGGGCTTGAACCCCAGAAAGCCGGCATTTCCCCTGACGATACCGTGTCTTTCGCCGGATTCTGCAGGGATGAGCTGGGGCTCGAAGTCGCTGGCCTGATGTGCATCCCGCCCGCCGATGAAAATCCCGGTCCGCATTTTGCCCTGCTTGGCAAGCTCGCTGCCGAGGCGGGGGTGGAAAAGCTGTCGATGGGCATGTCCGGCGATTACGACACGGCCATTGCCTTCGGGGCCACCAGCGTGCGCGTTGGCTCGGCGATTTTCGGCACCCGATAGGGTTTGCTACTGCCGACCGCTGGTGGTTGCCGCGATATAGGCAAACAGCAGCATCGAGAGGATGGCAAGAGACGAGCCCGCCTTGGCAAGGCCGTCGCCTGCCTGATTGACAGCCATGATGACGCCGGGAAACATCAGGATCGTGCCGAGATGCATCAGTCCGACCTGAACCCGTGCGAGCATGGACGCTGCCGCGTCCTGGAAAATCGAGTAATAGGCCCCGAACAGCGCCATCGACGCCCAGCCGAGAAGGTTGAGATGGGCGTGAGCCGGCGCATATTGAAACTGGGTGGTCACCGACATCCAGATGCCGAATCCCATTCCCCCGAGCGCATAAAGCGGTGCTGTGATCCAGCAGCTGCGTGCAAGCATGTTCATATAAGTCCCTCCCAGATAGCGGGAAAAAATGATTATACTTAGTGATAATTGTCAATCCTGTAGCCAGGCCGGAATGGCCACGTCGCGAATTTCCATGTTTTCGGCTTTAGTATGGCTTTCCATCCCGCTGCTTTCCTCTGTAAATTCCCGCGCGAATGACAGGAGGCCTTTCCGCCCGTTGTCGCCTGCCGCAGGGGATTGCACGTGTCCCCCGGGACGGCGGTCGGCCGGACCGGTCGCCCGTCGCCAAAATCGCGACCGGCACGTGGTGCCGGGTATACCCATTCGGGGAGGAATGAATGCAAAGCCTGTACAAAGAGACCTATGCCGCCTGGACGGCAGATCCGGATGCCTTCTGGAAGGCGCAAGCGGAAGCCATTCACTGGTTCCGCAAGCCGGAGACGATTTTCGATGCGGCATCCGGGGTCTATGGGCGCTGGTTCCCGGATGGCGAGACCAATACCTGCCATAATTGCCTCGACCGGCATGTCGAAGGAGGTCGGGCCGACCAGAACGCCGTCATTTACGACAGCCCGATGACCGGCGAGAAGACCGCCTGGACTTACGGTGCCGTTCTGAAGGAAGTGCAGGCGATTGCTGCCGCACTGACCGGGCTCGGCGTCGAAAAGGGTGACCGCGTCATCATCTACATGCCGATGATCCCGCAGGCGGTGTTCTCGATGCTCGCCTGCGCCCGCATCGGCGCGGTGCATTCCGTGGTGTTCGGCGGCTTTGCCGCCCATGAACTCGCCACCCGCATTGACGATTGCAGGGCCAAGCTGGTGATTTCGGCGAGCTGTGGCCTGGAGCCGGGCCGCACCGTTGCCTACAAGCCGCTGCTCGACCATGCTGTCGACATGGCGGTCCACAAGCCCGACCATTGCCTGATCTACCAGCGTGACCAGCTGCATGCGCCGCTGCATGCGGGCCGGGATGTTGACTATGAAACAGCTGTCGGTGCCGAGCGCGCAAAGGGGTCAGCACCCCCTTGCGTCCCGGTCAAGGCGACCGATCCGCTCTATATCCTCTATACGTCAGGCACCACCGGTCAGCCGAAGGGCGTGGTGCGCGACAATGGCGGCCACATGGTCGCCCTGCAATGGTCGATGAAGAACCTCTATGGCGTCGATCCCGGCGAGGTCTTCTGGGCGGCCTCCGATATTGGCTGGGTCGTTGGCCATTCCTATATCGTCTATGGCCCGCTGCTGGCCGGAAACACCACGGTGATCTTCGAAGGAAAGCCGGTCGGCACGCCGGATGCCGGCACCTTCTGGCGGGTTGTTTCCGAACACAATGTCAAGGCCCTGTTCACCGCACCGACCGCCTTCCGCGCCATTCGCCGTGACGATCCAGACGGCGATTTCGTAGCGAAATATGATCTTTCCGGTTTTCGCACCCTGTTCCTGGCCGGTGAACGGGCCGATCCCGAAACCATCAAATGGGCCGAACGGATGCTGAAGGTGCCGGTAATCGACCATTGGTGGCAGACGGAAACCGGCTGGCCGATGGCTTGCAATCCGGTTGGTCTCGGTCTTCTGCCGGTCAAATACGGGTCGCCTTCGGTGGCGGTACCCGGCTACAAGATCAGTGTGGTTGATGATGAGGGCCATCCGGTCTCCGCCGGCACCCTCGGCAATGTCGTGGTGCAGATGCCGCTGCCGCCAGGCTGTCTTGTCACCTTCTGGAATGCCGACGAGCGGTTCCGCACCTCCTGCCTTCAGGAGTTCCCGGGCTATTACAAGACGGCGGATGCCGGCTACATGGATGAGGATGGCTATCTCTTCATCATGGCCCGCACCGATGACATCATCAACTGCGCCGGCCACCGGTTGTCGACGGGTGCGATGGAAGAGGTCTGCGCCATGCATCCCGATGTCGCCGAATGCGCCGTCATCGGCATTGCCGATGAGCTCAAGGGCCAGATCCCCTGCGGCTTCCTGGTGCTGAAGAACCGGGTGACCCGCGATGCGGAGCTGATCAAGAAGGAAATCGTCAATCTGGTGCGCGATGAAATCGGCCCGGTCGCCGCCTTCAAGACGGTGATGATCGTCGAGCGGCTGCCGAAGACCCGCTCCGGCAAGATCCTGCGCGGCACGATGCAGAAGATCGCCGACGGCCTGCCATGGAAGATGCCCGCCACCATCGACGATCCCGCGATCCTCGATGAAATAACCGGCCATCTGAAGGCTCACGGCCACGGATAGAGTTTGTCAGGGAAAACACGCAAACGACGTTTTGCGTGTGGAATCCGGTTTTCCCGACAAGACAAACGAAAACAAAGGGAATTAGAGTCTGTCTGGTTCAATGTGAACCAGACAGACTCTAGGGCGCTCGGAATATCTGGCCTGCAATTGAAAAAGCCCCGGAAACCAGTGTTTCCGGGGCTTTTTATATGGAATGACCCGAAGGACGAAGATCAGTAGAGGTCTTCGTCGTCCTCGGCGGGGCGGTCGGATTTCAGCGACTTCAGCTTGGCGAAGACGGCATCGGCATCGATTTCCTTTTCCTCTTCCTCACCGTAGAAGTTGGGCTTTTCGGCCTCATAGGCAGGCTGCAGCGTTGCACCCAGCTCGGCGGCGGTGGGCAGCGGACGGCCCTTCGATGCCTTTTCCACTTCCATGTCGAGGTCGATCTGGCTGCAGAGGCCGAGCGTTACCGGATCCATGGCGGTCAGGTTGGCGGAATTCCAGTGGCTGCGGTCGCGGATCTGCTCGATGGTCGACTTGGTGGTGCCGACCAGACGCGAAATCTGCGCATCCTTCAGTTCCGGATGGTTGCGCACCAGCCAGAGAATGGCATTCGGACGATCCTGGCGCTTCGACACCGGCGTATAGCGCGGGCCCTTGCGCTTGGATTCCGGTACGCGCACCTTCGGTTCGGACAGTTTCAGCTTGTGCTCCGGATTGGCTTCGCCGCGGGCAATTTCGTCGCGCGACAGCTGGCCGGTCGAAATCGGATCGAGACCCTTGATGCCCTGCGCGGCTTCGCCATCGGCAATCGCCTTGACTTCCAGGGGATGCAGTCTGCAGAACTGGGCAATCTGGTCAAAAGACAGTGCCGTATTGTCGACAAGCCAGATGGCTGTCGCCTTCGGCATGAGCAACTGTTGAGCCATAGATATAGTCCTTCTGTCCGTCCGCGCCGGTGTCGCGGTCCGTGGTATCACTACCTATTTCCGGGAAATGCCGTGCTCTATAAACCCAAAACCGGGCAAATGCAATTGTTCTTGCGCGGCAAAGCACGGGGATTGCCTGAGATTTGAGGCTGCAAAAGCCATTTCAATCCGGTTACCTTTGTCTAATTGCCGGAGCCGATTGAAGTGATATGGTCCGCTCCACAAACCGAACCGGGGTCGGCGACCCGTCAGCCCGGTTGCCCATTCCCGAGGAGGAGCGCATGGCGTCGAAAACCTATCCCGTGCTGAAATCAGCAAAAACCCGTGCCCTGATCGACAGCGACAAATACAACAAGTGGTACGAGGCCAGCATCGAGGATCCCGACGCATTCTGGGGCAAGCACGGACGTCGCATCGACTGGTTCAAGCCCTATACAAAGGTGAAGAACACCTCCTTCAGGGGCAAGGCCGCGATCAAGTGGTATGAGGACGGGCTGACCAATGTCTCCTACAACTGCATCGACCGCCATCTGAAGACCCATGGCGAACAGGTCGCCATCATCTGGGAAGGCGACAATCCCTATATCGACAAGAAGATCACCTATAACGAGCTGTACGACCACGTCTGCCGGATGGCGAATGTGCTGAAGAAGCACGGCGTCAAGAAGGGCGACCGGGTGACGATCTACATGCCGATGGTGCCGGAAGCCGCCTATGCGATGCTGGCCTGCGCCCGCATCGGGGCGATCCATTCGATCGTGTTCGGCGGCTTTTCGCCGGAAGCGCTGGCGGGCCGGATCGTCGATTGCGAATCGACCTTTGTCATCACCTGCGACGAGGGCCTGCGCGGCGGCAAGCCGGTGCCGCTCAAGGAAAATACCGATGTCGCCATCGATATCGCGGCCAGGCAGTTCGTCATCGTCAACAAGGTGCTGGTGGTGCGCCGCACCGGCGGCAAGATCGGCTGGGCACCGGGCCGCGACATCTGGTACCATCAGGAAGTGGCAACCGTGAAGCCGGATTGCCCGCCGGTGAAGATGCGGGCGGAAGATCCGCTGTTCATCCTCTATACGTCCGGCTCGACCGGCAAGCCGAAGGGCGTGCTGCACACGACCGGCGGCTATCTGGTCTATGCCTCGATGACCCACGAATATGTCTTCGATTACCACGAAGGCGATATCTACTGGTGCACGGCGGATGTCGGCTGGGTCACCGGCCATTCCTATATCGTCTATGGGCCGCTTGCCAATTGCGCGACCACTGTGATGTTCGAAGGCATTCCGACCTTCCCCGATCAGGGCCGGTTCTGGGAAGTGGTCGACAAGCACAAGGTCAACATCTTCTACACCGCCCCCACCGCCATCCGTTCGCTGATGGGGGCAGGCGATGCCTTCGTCAAGCGGTCGGACCGCTCCTCGCTGCGGCTGCTCGGCTCGGTCGGCGAACCGATCAATCCGGAGGCGTGGGAATGGTATTACAACGTGGTCGGCGATGGCCGTTGCCCTGTCGTCGACACCTGGTGGCAGACGGAAACCGGCGGCATCATGATCTCGCCGCTGCCCGGCGCCACCGATCTCAAGCCCGGTTCGGCCACCCGACCCTTCTTCGGCATCAAGCCGGAACTGGTCGACAACGAGGGCAAGGTGCTGGAAGGGGCAACGGACGGCAATCTCTGCATCACCGACAGCTGGCCCGGTCAGGCGCGGTCCGTCTATGGCGATCATGATCGCTTCGTCCAGACCTATTTCTCCACCTACAAGGGGAAATATTTCACCGGCGACGGCTGCCGCCGGGACGAGGACGGCTATTACTGGATCACCGGTCGCGTCGACGACGTGCTGAATGTGTCGGGCCACCGGCTGGGGACGGCGGAGGTCGAATCGGCGCTGGTGTCCCATCATCTGGTCTCCGAGGCCGCCGTGGTCGGCTATCCCCATGCGATCAAGGGTCAGGGCATCTATTGTTATGTGACGCTGATGTCAGGCGAAGAGCCGAATGATGCGCTGCGTCAGGATCTGATCAAGCATGTCCGCAGCGAAATCGGTCCGATTGCCTCGCCGGACAAGATCCAGTTCGCTCCCGGCCTGCCGAAGACCCGCTCGGGCAAGATCATGCGCCGCATCTTGCGCAAGATCGCCGAAGACGATTTTGGTGCGCTCGGCGACACCTCGACCCTCGCCGATCCTGCCGTCGTCGACGATCTCATCGCCAACCGGCAGAACAAGGGCTGAGAAGCTTTTTGCACTTTTCTTGATCCTGCAGACTCCCGGAGAGCGATCTCCGGGATTTTCTGCGTTCAATTACCGCAGCCGATCTTCTCGCGGATCGCATTGACCTCTTCGAGGGATGAACACACATTTTCGCAAGGGATGCCGTCGCCATCCCCATCGGCGCGGCTATAACCGTTGCACCACAGGATGACTGCTTCCTCGCAGGTGCTGACCTGCTTGCAGGTGAGCCGCACGGCCTTGATATCCGACGGCGGCATCCATGGCGATTGCGGATGCAGCTCGGTGGCGGCGGCCGAAAAACCCGTGACGAAAACGGGCATGAGCAGAAGGTGACGTATCGGAAGTTTCATTTTTCTGTCCTTTTTCCACCGGAATAGAACGCGAAAAATGACGAGTCTAGCGACTTCATGTAATCATCAGTTGTATATACAGTAAGACAGCTATGGGAGCCGGTGCTCAGAAATCGATGGCCCGGCCCTTGATTTCCCAATCGCCGAAGCGGGCGGGATCGGCGCCGCCACGACCGCCGATTTCAGCGGGCATCGCTTCCCGTTGTTCGGCCTTGCGCCGCGTCTCGGCCTCCTCCAGGGCGCGCCGGGCGGCGGGAGAGAGAAGTTTTGCAGGCGCGGCGGCACCAGGGGAAGCCTGCTGTTCCTCATTGTCATTGTTCGCTGGAACCATGGGTAGCCTCACACTCCTGAAATCGGGGGACGGGATGGCCCATTTACAGGAGATCCGGGCCGGCTGGAAACCCCCCGTGCGGCGCGAACGCGACCAGACCGCCGGATGAATCCCGGTGGCGATGTCCTGGCAACCGCGGCGTTCCGGATGTCGGCACGCTGTCTTTGCCCTTTCCGGTATCGAAAATCACCTTGCCGCGCCGCCGCACGGGCCTGACTCACAAGGGAATGGCTCGACGGATCGCAGCGTGGCTGCTAATCCCACCGGAAAGGCGCGCTCTGTTCCGGATAAGGTCTCCAGCGCGCGGTGACACCAAACCGCCCAAAGGACCCTGGTTTTGACCTCTGACAACAGCCGCCCGCCCCGCCGCAATTTCAAGGGCCGCCCGCCGCAGGGCCGCAGGGCCGCAGCGCCGGAGGCGGAGGGGCGCGGGAAGCCACGGCCTGCCGTGTCGCTGAAGCCGGGTCTCGAGGCACGGGCCGCCGCGGCGAAAATCCTGTCCGCCGTGGTGGACCGCAAGATCTCGCTCGACGGCATGCTGGACAATTCCAACGGCAACCCCGCCTACCGGGCGCTGCCGGATGCCGACCGTTCGCTGGTGCGCGCCATGCTGAATGCCGCGCTGCGCCACCTGCCGCGCATCGATGCGGCGCTTGCCTCACTGCTTGAGAATCCGCTGCCGGATGGTGCGCGCGCCCTGCATCATGTGCTGACCATTGCCGCCGTGCAGATCCTCTATCTCGACATTCCCGATCATTCCGCCGTCGATCTCGCTGTCGAACAGGCCAATATCGATCCGCGCAACCGGCGCTTTGCCGGTCTGATCAACGCGGTGCTGCGCCGGATGGTGCGGGAAAAGGCCGCGATCCTCGAGTGGAGCGAAGACGTTCCGGCCATGCCGAAATGGTTTTTCGGCCGGCTTGAAAAGGTTTATGGCCGGGTGGCGGCGACTGCAATGGCCGATGCGCAGATGACGCCTGCCGCAATCGATATCACGGTGAAGAGCGATGCGACCCTTTGGGCGGAGAAGCTGAATGGCGTGGTATTGCCAACCGGCAGTATCCGGCTTCGTGCCTTTGACGGACCGGTGACGGCGCTTGAAGGGTTTGAGGACGGCCAGTGGTGGGTGCAGGATGCGGCAGCCTCGCTGCCCGCCCAGCTGTTTGGTGATCTCAGGGGCAAGACCGTGGTCGATCTCTGTGCCGCCCCCGGCGGCAAGACGGCACAGTTGATCGCGGGCGGTGCCGGGGTGACCGCGCTCGACCAGTCCGCCAGCCGCCTGAAACGGCTTGCCACCAATCTTTCCCGGCTTGGCCAGGAGGCGACGCTGGTTGAAACCAACATGCTGGATTTCAAGCCGGATGTCCTGTTTGACGCGGCCCTTCTCGATGCGCCCTGCTCCTCGACCGGCACCACCCGTCGCCATCCCGATGTGCTCTGGTCGAAAACCCCCGAGGATATCGAAAAGCTTGCCGCACTTCAGGAGCGGATGCTTCGGCACGCGCTGACGCTGGTCCGGCCGGGCGGCCTGGTGGTGTTTTCCAATTGCTCTCTGGACCCCCGCGAAGGCGAGACCATGGTTGCCCGCGTCCTTGCCGATACGCCCGATATCGTGCGGGTGGCGATCAGCGCTGCCGACTGGCCGGGTCTTGAGGAGGCGCTGACCAAGAATGGTGAATTCCGCACGACCCCGGCGATGCTGCCCGCCGCTCCCGGTCTTTCCGGCGGCCTCGATGGCTTTTATGCGGTGGTGCTGCGGCGGCAGGCGTGACGACATCGGCGCTTTCCTGTTCCCGAGAAAGATACCGGACGCATCTTGAATTAGACCGCCATGCCGCGCATTCTCGGGCTCCGGGCGGGAATCAATTGGATTGACATGCTTTTTGCTGGCAAGAGCCATCTCTATGGAGCCTATGCAGGGCAGGCTTGGCGACGGTTTCTGCGCCAGTTCGCCATGCTGCGGCTGCGCGCCTTTCGCATGTCGGTGCGCGCGCCCGAGCGGCTGATCGTTGCCCCGACCGACCTTCGACCCGTCGACGTCTTTGTCGCCGAGGAGATTCTCGAAGGACGGTTTCCGCTGGCCGGGCGGGAGCTGGACACCAATGGCGTCTCGCCATTCTTTCTGGAGCTGCCGTCGCGGGCCTTCGCCGCCCGCCTGCACGCCTTCAACTGGTTGCGGCATCTTCGGGCCATCAAGACGCCGGAGGCCTCCGCTACGGCCCGCAGCATTGTCAACCAGTGGCTTTCCACCCATGGCCGGGTCGTCGAAGGCATTGCCTGGGAACCCGACATTGTTGCCTCGCGGCTGATTGCCTGGCTTTCCCATTCGCCGGTGGTGCTGAACGGGGCCGACAATGCATTCTATCGCCGGTTTTCCCGCAGTCTGGTACTGCAGGGCGGGTTCCTCGAGCGGATGGCAAAGACATGCGACACTGCGGAAATCCGGCTGCGCATCCGCATTGCGCTGGCCATGCTGTCGCTCTGCGTGCCGTCAAGGACCTCGGCGATCAAGCGGGCCGCCGCCCGGCTCGACCGGGAAATCGAGGCGCAGATCCTGCCGGATGGCGGGCATGTCTCGCGCAATCCGAGGACCACGCTCGACCTGCTCCTCGACCTGTTGCCCTTGCGCCAGACCTACATGAATCTCGGCCATGATGTCCCGGCGCGGGTGATTTCCAGTATCGACCGGATGTATCCGGCGCTGCGCTTCTTCCGGCATCAGGATGGCGATCTCGCGCTGTTCAACGGCGCAACCTCGACGCTGGCCAATGAGCTGATGGCGGTGCTGCGCTATGACGAAACGGCGGGCCAGCCGTTCCGTGCCCTGCCGCACATGCACTATCAGCGCCTGGCCAATGGCCCTACGGTTATCCTGGTTGATACCGGGATGCCGGCGAGTCTTGAACTGTCGCGTTCGGCCCATGCGGGCTGTCTCGCCTTTGAAATGTCGTCGGGCCGCAACCGGTTTGTGGTCAATGCCGGGTCACCGCGTTTTGCCAGTGCCAGTTACCGGCAGATGGCCCGCGCCACCGCCGCCCATTCCACCACGGTGCTGAACGAAACCTCTTCCGTCCGCCTGTCCCAATCGGATTATCTCGGCCCGGTGATGGTGGAGGGGCCGACGTCGGTCCGCGTGCTGCGCAGCGAGGACCCGCAGGGCGACGACCGGCTGGAGGCCAGCCACGACGGCTATATCCCGGCTTTCGGGGTGCTCCATCACCGGCATCTCCGGCTTTCTGCCGATGGCGGGCGGATCAGCGGGCGCGACTTCTTTCTGAAGGCGGATGGCAGCCTGCCAGGGGAAAGCAATCGCGGCCAGGCCGTCACCAGATTCCACATCCATCCCGCCATCGACCTCATCCAGGCCGGACGCAATCAGGTCCTGCTGAAGGCTGCCGACGGAGAGACCTGGCTGTTTGCGGTAGAGGGTCATGAAGCGGTGGTCAGCGAAGACATCTTCTTTGCCGATGCCTCCGGCATCCGCTCCTCCGAACAGATCGAAGTCAGCTTCCCGCTGGCCGGGCCCGCCGAAATCGACTGGCAGTTCATCCGGCAGAAATAATGCAGGGTGGCGCAACGCCTGTGGTGGTTTCACGCGACATGCGTTACCCCGGTTTGCACTGGCTGTACTCTATGCTAGTTCCACGGACAGAAAGTTGTAGACCGGCATCAAGTGCCTTCGTCCGGCAGGGCCGACGGGGTCTGTGATGCATCCCTCGACCCGGCAAGACGTGAAGGAGAGCACCCCATGGCCATTGCATCAAAGAAGGTTCCGGCACCCGACAAGGTGAAGGTCAGGACCGCGCTCCTGTCGGTCTCGGACAAGACCGGGATTGTCGAGCTTGCCCGCGCGCTTGATGAAATGGGGGTAAGGTTGCTGTCGACCGGCGGCACCCACAAGGCGATTGCCGCTGAGGGCATTCCGGTCACCGATGTCTCGGAGATCACCGGCTTTCCCGAGATCATGGATGGCCGCGTCAAGACGCTGCATCCGCTGGTGCATGGCGGCTTGCTCGCCATCCGCGACGACCCCGGGCATGTCGCGGCGATGAAGGCCCACGGCATCGAGACCATCGACCTTCTCGCCATCAATCTCTACCCGTTCGAAGAGGTGCGTGCGGCGGGCGAGGATTACCCGACCACGGTCGAGAATATCGACATCGGCGGTCCGGCAATGCTGCGGGCTGCTGCCAAGAATCATGCCTATGTCACGGTGCTGACCGATCCCGCCGATTACCCGGCCCTGCTGCAAAGCCTGCGCTATGACGAAGGCTGTACGTCCCACGCCTATCGCAAGGCGCAGGCCGCCAAGGCCTTTGCCCGGACGGCGGCCTATGATGCGGCGATTTCCAACTGGTTTGCCGATGCGCTCGGCATCGAGATCCCGCGCTACCGCACCATTGGCGGCGTGCTGAAGGAAAAGATGCGCTATGGCGAAAATCCGCATCAAAGTGCGGGTTTCTATGTCACCGGCGACAAGCGCAAGGGTGTGGCCTCGGCCACCCTGCTGCAAGGCAAGCAATTGTCCTACAACAACATCAACGATACGGACGCCGCCTTCGAGCTGGTCTCCAGTTTCCTGCCGGAAAATGGCCCGGCCTGCGCCATCATCAAGCATGCCAATCCCTGCGGCGTTGCCGTCGGCACCTCGCTTGCCGACGCCTATCGAAGGGCGCTGAGCTGCGATCCGACCTCGGCCTTCGGCGGCATCATCGCGCTCAACCATGAGCTCGACGGGGAAGCTGCCGAAGAGATCATCAAGCTGTTTACCGAAGTGATCGTCGCCCCCTCAGCCTCGGCCGAAGCCTGCGCCATCGTGGCACGCAAGCCGAACCTGCGGCTGCTGGTGACCGGTGGCCTGCCCGACCCGCGCGAGCGCGGCCTGTCGGCCAAGACGGTGGCCGGTGGCCTGCTGGTCCAGACCCGCGACAATGGCATTGTCGAGGATATCGACCTGCGCACGGTGACGAAACGGGCACCGACGCCCGCCGAAATCGAGGACATGAAATTTGCCTTCAAGGTGGCCAAGCACGTGAAGTCGAATGCGGTCGTCTATGCCAAGGATGGCCGGACGGTGGGGATCGGCGCGGGCCAGATGAGCCGGGTCGATTCGGCCCGCATCGCCGGAATAAAGGCAGAGGAATCGGCGCGGCTGATGGGGCTCGACAAGCCGCTGACCATTGGCTCTGCCGTGGCATCGGAAGCCTTTCTGCCCTTCGCCGACAGCCTGCTCTCGGCCATCGAGGCGGGGGCCACCGCTGTTATCCAGCCCGGCGGCTCGCTGCGCGACGAGGACGTGATCCGGGTTGCCGACGAGAACAACATTGCCATGGTCTTCACCGGCATCCGGCATTTCCTGCACTGATCCGGCCCGCACGACGTCCGATCCAGCGCCGCTGCCTGACCGGTGGCGGCGTTCCTATATGCCGGTTCTGTCCGCCGGATAGGGGGTGGCCACCAGCAGGGCGAGACCTCCGGTGAGGAAGACCAGCAGGGAGGCCATGCCGATCCGGGCCGATCCGCTCCAGTAGGTGAGGATCGAGAAGGAGAGGGTGGCGAGAAAACTGGTTGCCCGGCCCGAAAGGGCATAGATGCCGAAATAGCGGCCGGCTTCCTCCGGGCTGACACTGCGTGCCAGATAGGACCGCGAGGAGGCCTGCACCGGGCCGAAGGAAAGCCCGATCAGCAGGCCATAGAGAATATAGGCCTTTTCCGCCGCCGTGCCGAACAGGCCGCCGCTGTCGGCGGTCGAAAGCGTCAGTGCGCCGAACAGCGTATAGCCGGGGCCGGTGGAGATGATGCCCGTGGTCGCGATCAGCAGCAGGATCAGGCTGATCGTCACGGTGCGCTTGGAGCCGGCCTGCCGGTCGATGAAACCTGCGATGACATTGCCGAAGATCGCCACGACATTGAGGATGATGCCGTAGAGGCCGATCTCCATCGTCGCCCAGCCGAACATGCCGGCCGCAAAGGTGCCACCGAGAATGAGCAGGCCGTTCACCCCGTCCTGATAGAGCATGCGGGCCATCAGGAAGCGCAGGATGCCGCTGCGGTGGCGCAGTTCGCCCAGCGTATGGGCAAGCTCGCGCAAGCCGTTGCCGACGGCACCTGCCAGCGGCAGACCTTTCTGCGCATCGGGCGTGAACAGGAACATCGGCAGGATGAAGACCAGGTACCAGAGGCCCGAGATCGGCCCGGTGATGCGCGCATCCTCTCCCGTCTTCGGGTCGAGCCCGAACAGCGGCGGCAGGCCCAGCAGTGTCTTGCCGGTTTCAGGGCTCGCCGAGAGGAACAGGACAACAAAGATCAGCACGATCATCCCGCCGAGATAGCCCAGTCCCCAGGCAAGGTTGGACAATTTGCCCACTTCGTCGCGCGCAACAAGCCGCGGCATCATGGAATCATTGAAGACGATCGAGAATTCTGCGGCTATAGAGGCAAGCACCATGAAGACGACCGGCACGACCAGCGGCGACCCGGGTGCAGCCAGCCAGAGCATGAACAGGCTGGCAATCTTGATCACGGCAAAAAAGCCGATCCACGGCTTGCGGGCACCCGACTGGTCGGCAATCGATCCGAGCACGGGTGAAAACAGCGCGATGATCACCGAGGAGATCGTCGCCATGTTGCTCCACATCGCCTGGGCCGAGACCGGGTCTGTGGTTAGCCGGGAGACGAAATAGGGGCCGAAGATGAAGGTGGTCACCACCGTGAAGAACGGCTGGGCTGCCCAGTCGAACAGCATCCAGCCCCATATTCCCCGCGCAGGCACCTTGGCCGGTTCACCATCTGCCTTGATCGATCCTGTCACGATTGCCCCCACGCGCCTTGCCTGGCCCGCGGGGACCTTGTCATTTTGCCTGTGCCAAGGCAAGGTCGCTCAGAAGACCCGCAGCAACCGTGAGTTTTGCAAGGGTCGGATCGCCACTCTCGCTGACGGTGGCCAATTCCAGTGCCAGGCGGGAAATCCGCTTCGGGTCGGTGGAAAGCCAGGCATCGAGCGGTACCTTCTCCTTCTTGTGCCGGGTCAGCGCCGAAATCACGATGGCGCGCCGTGCCGTGGCGATCTGGTCCTGCGCCCGTGACAGGGCCATGCCCTCATAGGCATCCGTGGTCGAGACGTGACCGGCGGCAGACAGGAGCCTGCCGATGTGGAAGCGTTGCGAGGCGGACATGTAGGCTTCCGAGCCACGGGCGAGACTGTCGCCGGTGCGTTCGCAGATCTGCATGATTTCCGGCACGATCAACAGCGCCTGCAGCTCCGCCACCTCGCCTGCCAGACCGGGCGTTATGCCCGAGGCGACGAATTCGGTTTCCATCGTGCCGATTTCGGCGGAGAGGTCGACCGGCATGATCGAGCGCAGGATCGGCTTCAGCGATTTGACCGAGGCGGCGAGCTTCTGTCCGGCTTCCTGCATCGAAAGACCGGTTCCGCCAGTCTTCAGCAGCAGGCGGGTGAGGCCTGCAAAAGCGGTGCCAATCTGGGCGTAGAGCGCATTTTGCGCGCTGCCGCTGACTTGACCGTCAAGCTTGTCGGCCTCGCCCCACAGGCGGGCAAAATCGAAGCCTTCGCGGGCCAGCATCGCTGCCTTGACCACATCGGAAGCCGAGGCGCCGGTCTGGTCCATCATCTGGATGACAAAACCCGGGCCGCCCCGGTTGATCACCTCATTGGCCAGAACGGTGGCAATGATTTCACGGCGCAGGCGGTGGCCGGCAATGTCGACCGCATGGATGCGCTGCATCTTGACCGGGAAATAGCGGGTCAGCACCCCGTTGAAAACAGGATCATCGGGCAGGTCGCTGGCAATCAGGTCGTCGAACAGCACGATCTTGGCATAGGAGAGCAGCACCCCGATCTCCGGACGGGTCAGCGGCTTGCCCGCCGCGTAGCGCTCGGCAAAGGTGGCGTCGTCGGGAAGCAGTTCGACCTTGCGGTTGAGCTGGCCCGCCGTCTCCAGCACATCCATCAGCCGGCCCAATTCGCGGGCATTGCCGGACCCCTTGCGGGCGGTGAGCGAGATGGCGAGCGACTGGAGATAATTGTTGCGCAGCACCAGATGCGCGACCTCGTCGGTCATCGAAGCCAGCAGCTGGTTGCGTTTCGGCCTGAGCAGACGCCCGTCGCGCATGGCGGAGGCGAGCGCAATCTTGATATTGACCTCGACGTCGGAGGAGTTGACGCCGGCCGAATTGTCGATGGCATCCGAATTGCAGCGGCCACCGGCCAGGCAATAGGCAATGCGGCCCCGCTGGGTGACGCCGAGATTGGCCCCTTCGCCGATCACTTTTGCCCCGACTTCATTGCCGAAAATGCGGATCGCATCATTGGCGCGGTCGCCGACCTCGGCATCCGTCTCGCCCGTGCCCTTGATATAGGTGCCGATGCCGCCGAACCAGAGGAGGTCTACCCTGGCTTTCAGAATGGCCGTCATGATCTCGAACGGGGTGGCAACCGTCCTGGCGAGCCCGATGGCGGCGGCGGCCTCGTTTGTGAGCTTGATCGATTTTTCCGAGCGCGAGACGATCATGCCGCCCTTGGAGAGGATCGCGTGGTTGAAATCCTGCCAGCTGGAGCGGGGCAGGTTGAACATCCGCTGCCGCTCGGCAAAGGTTCGCACCATGTCCGGATCGGGATCGATGAAGATGTCGCGGTGGTCGAAGGCGGCGATCAGCCGGATTTTCGGCGACAGCAGCATGCCATTGCCAAACACGTCGCCGGACATGTCGCCGACACCTGCCACCGTGAAGGGTGTTGTCTGGATGTCGATGTCCATTTCGCGGAAATGCCGCTTGACCGCTTCCCAGGCGCCGCGGGCGGTAATGCCCATCTTCTTGTGGTCGTAGCCGACGGATCCGCCGGAGGCAAAGGCGTCATCCAGCCAGAAGCCGGCTTCCTGCGCCAGTCCGTTGGCGGTATCGGAGAAGGTGGCCGTGCCCTTGTCGGCAGCCACCACGAAATAGGGATCGTCACCATCGAGCCGGACGGTATCGGCGGGGGGCACGATCCCGGCACCGTCGATATTGTCGGTGATCGACAGAAGCGTGCGGATATAGGTCTTGTAGGCGCGGGTGCCTGCCGCAAAAATCTCGTCGCGACTGCCGCCTGCGGGCAGCAGTTTCGGGAAGAAGCCGCCCTTGGCCCCAACCGGCACGATGACAGCATTCTTGACCTGCTGGGCCTTCACCAGTCCCAGCACTTCGGTGCGGTAATCCTGGGCGCGGTCCGACCAGCGCAAGCCGCCGCGCGCCACCTTGCCGAAGCGCAGATGCACGCCTTCCACTTCGACGCCATAGACGAAGATTTCGCGGAAGGGCCTCGGCTCCGGCAGGCCTTCGAGAAGATGCGGATCGAACTTGAAGGCGAGCATTGCCTTCGGCGTGCCGTCTTCATTGCGCTGGAAATAATTGGTGCGCAGCGTCGACTGGATCACATTGACATAGCGGCGCAGGATACTGTCCTCGTCGAGGCTGGGAACCGCCGACAGTGCCGTCTCGATGGCGTCGAGATGCTCCGCCAGCTTTCGGGCACGGGATTTCTCGCCGATCTTCGGATCCATCCGGTCGCGGAACAGGCCGAAGGTGGCGGCCGTGATGGCGGGATATTTGGCCAGCGTCTCGGCGATATAGTCCTGCGAATAGGCAATGCCTGCCTGGCGCAGATAGCGGGCGATGGCGCGCAGCACCATCACGTCGCGTGATGGCAGACCGGCAAGCAGTACCAGCCGGTTGAACGTGTCATTGTCGATACGGCCATGGAAGGCGTCGAGGAAGGCTTCCGTCAGCCGGTCGCCATGCTCGTCGAGGTCGACACCTTCGCCGGAACGGGGCTCGAGTTCCATGACATGCAGCACCACCAGCCCGTCGCTGCCCGTGGCATCGGTACATTTGATGTCGAAGGTGCGTTCGCTGATGACGTTGAAGCCCAGATGCTCAAGCAGTGGCACGCGGCGCGACAGGGCGAGGTCGGTCTTGGCGTGGAAAATCCGGAGTGTCAGCAGCTTTTTGTCGTCAGGCCGCGCCTTGAAGGCGATGCTGACGGCCTCGCCCTGCAAGCAGGCAAGGATATGATCGAGATCGGCAACGGTTTCCTCAGGTGTAAAGGCCTCCTCGAAAGCCTGGCTGACCTCGATCTTCGGTGCGTCTTCGCCTGCCAGCGTTTCGAACCGCTCGCCCCAGCGGGCGGTGATTTCCCGGATGGCGTCTTCCAGCCTTGCCTGCGGGACGCGCGGGGTCTTGCCGCCGCTGCGACCGATGATGAAATGCACGCGGGCGACCCCGCCCTCGGGGAAAGCCGGATAATAGGCCGAAACCCGGCCGTCATAGATGGTCTTCAGGTAATTGCCGATCTTTTCGCGCACGGCGGAATTGTAGTCCTCGCGGGGCACATAGATCAGCACGGAGACGAAACGGTCGAAATGGTCGATGCGCGGCAGGACGCGGATGCGCGGCCGGTCCGAGAGATCATTGATCTGCTCGCAGAAACCGGCAAGCTGGTTGGTATCGATCTGGAACAGGTCGTCGCGCGGATAGGATTCCAGCGTGTTCTGCAACAGCCGCCCGGAATGGCTGGACGGATCGAAGCCGAAATGGTCGATGATCTTCTCGACCTTGCGCCGGAGCAGCGGGATCTGCGAGGCGGGGCCGGTATAGGCCGTGGACGTGAACAGGCCCACCACCCGCAATTCGCCGATCACATTGCCATCTTCATCGAAACGCTTGATGCCGACATAATCCATGTAGGCGCGGCGGTGGACGACGGATTTGACATTCGCCTTGGTGACGATGATGAAATCCGGCCCATCGAGGAATTCAAGGATTTCGGGCGTGGTGGTCACCGCATCCTTGCCCTGGCGGAGCACCCGGACATCCGGGTCGGACAGGATGCCGAGGCCCCGGCCCCTGCCACGTTCCACCTTCGCCTTTGCCCCCTTGCCGCTATAGATATATTCGCGCATGCCGAGGAAGGTGAAATTGTCGAGCCGCAGCCATTCGAGGAAATCAAGCGTCTCGTCCCGTTCCATCTTGCGCCGGCCCGGCTGATGCGCCTGCAATTCGGCAACGGCGGTGTCGAGCAGCGCCAGCATAGGCTTCCAGTCGGTAATCGCGCCATGCACCTGGGCGAGCACCATTTCCACGCGCTTGACCAGTTCCATGCCCTGGGCTGCCGTGACCGGGGCCAGATGCAGCTGGATATGACTGATGGCCCGGCTGTTGCCCTCGCCTTCTTCGGGGTCGAACTCCCCCAGCGTGCCGTCTTCGTGGGCCGAAATGATCGGATGGACTGCGAGATAGATGTCGCGGTTGGTCGAGGTGACCTCGCCCATGACGGAATCATAGAGGAACGGCATGTTGCAATCCGTGACCGACAGGACCGAAACCGGTACCCCGTCGGGTTCAATGGTCTCGACCGCCCCGATCGTCACCCGTGCCGTCACGCCATCAAAGGCCGCGATCTCGGCTGCGGCATGGATGGCCGCCTGTGCCAGCATCTCGGCAGAGTAGATGTCGAGGTCGTCATTGCTCGCATGGCCAAACAGGATACCCGGATCCAGGTGACGGCTCTCCGCCGCAAGCGCGACCTTGCGGGCGGTGTCAATGAGCTTGTCACGTTTTGGATTATTGCGGGCTCCCATGGATATCCTCCTTGCCGGGACTGAATGCTGGATGCGCTATGATTCTGTCAGGAATCAGCGCCGTGTATAGGGACAATAGCGGGCCTTTTCTGAGATTTCAGACCAAAATCATCCCGTTTTTTAGAGCTGTCGGTCATTTTTGCCTCAAATTCTTAAGAATTCGCGGCAAATTCAAATAATTTGTTCAATATAACTGACTTCACCTGGGGGGTGCCGGCATGTTGACAGCACATCCGAAATAGACGCATTTCAGCCCGGTCATGCAGTGCGGAACCGAGACATGAAGAATTTTCCGGACAAGGGTGCCGTCATTTCGATCTCCAGCCATGTGGTGCGGGGCTCGGTCGGCAATCGTGCCGCGGTCTTTGCGCTGGAAACGCTTGGCCATCCGGTCTGGGCACTGCCGACCGTCGTCCTGCCCTGGCATCCCGGTCACGGCCCCTCCACCCGGATGGAGTTCGGCGCGGCGGAATTCGACCAGGCCATCGACGATCTTCTGCGCGCCCCCTGGCTCGATGAAGTCACCGCAGTTCTCTCCGGCTATCTGGCCAATGCCGCACAGGCCCGGTCAGTGGCCCGGCTGGTCGAGGGTCTGCGCGCCCGCAAGCCGGATCTCTTTTACGCCTGCGACCCGGTGATGGGCGATCTCGGCGGTCTCTATATTGCCGGGGAAACGGCGGAGGCGATCCGCGATCTGTTGATCCCGCTCGCGTCGCTGGCCACGCCAAACCGCTATGAACTCGCCTGGATGTGCGGCTCGCCGCTCGACAGCAATGCGGCGATCATGGAGGCAGCCCTGTCGCTCGGGCCGCCGCGCATGCTGGTGACATCAGCCGTGTCGATGATGGCGGGCGGAACCGGCAATCTCTATCTTTCCGGGCGCACCGCATTGCTGTCGGAAAACCGGCTGGTCGACAATGCGCCGAACGGGCTCGGCGATCTCATCGCCGCGCTGTTTCTGGCGCGGCTGCTTGAGGGCAGCGAGGAGGAGCGCGCCCTGCAACTGGCAACGGCCTCGGTTTTCGAAATCCTGGCCCGTACGGCCAAGACCGGTGGTGACGAACTGGCGCTTGAAACCCATGCATCGAGCCTGGTCACGCCGATGGCGATGGTGCAGATGCGCAAATTGCTGCATCCCGCCCAGAGGCGACGAACCTGACGGTTTGCCGCCGTGGCATTTCTTTATGTCGCACTGCAACAGTTGATCTTGGTCTCCCGAAATTGTAGCGTTTCCCCATGCAGACATTTCCCGATTATCTTCTCGACGGCTATCGCAACTTCATGACCGCGCGTTACAGCGGCGAGCGTGATCGCTACCGGATCCTTGCTGAAAACGGCCAGCAGCCGAAGACCCTGGTGGTTGCCTGCTGCGACAGTCGCTCGGCTCCGGAAACCATTTTCGACAGCGGACCGGGCGAACTCTTCGTCGTGCGCAATGTTGCCAACATGGTGCCGCCCTATGAGCCGGACGGCATGTATCACTCCACCTCGGCGGCGCTGGAATTTGCAGTCCAGTCGCTGCGGGTCAAGGATATCGTGGTGATGGGCCATGGCCGCTGCGGCGGTATCCGTGCAGCGCTTGATCCGAATGCCGAGCCTCTGTCACCGGGCGATTTCATCGGCAAGTGGATGGGACTCGTCAGTGCGGCGGCCGAGCAGATCCAGTCGAATGACGTGATGACGGCGGGCGAGCGCCAGACGGCGATGGAACGGGTGTCGATCCGCAATTCGCTCAACAATCTCAGGACCTTCCCTTGCGTCAAGATCCTCGAGGAACGGGGCAAGATCCAGCTGCACGGCGCCTGGTTCGACATTTCGACCGGCGAGCTCTGGGTGATGGACCCCAAGACCGGCGATTTCTTCCGTCCGCAGATCTGATGAAAAAACCGGCGGAAGCCGGTTTTTTTAGAGTTTGTCAGGGAAAAGTGGAATCCGGTTTTCCCGAATAGACAAACGACAACAAGGGGAGCCAGAGTCTGTCTGGTTCAAATTGAACCAGACAGACTCTAGAGTTTGTTCGGTATCTTCAGTTCACGCCGTCGATCTTGCCACCGATGAAGGCAATGGCTTGTTCATAGACCGTGGCGGCGTTCCAGCCCTGGAGGGCTGTGAAATTCGGCTCACCGGGCTGGTAGCCCTCCCCCGGCTGCCAGCCGTGGCCGCGCAGGAAGTTTGCGGTCGAGGCGAGCGCGTCGGCCCGTGACCCCGCAAGGTCGATGCGCCCGTCGCCATCGCCGTCGACGCCAAAGCGGACGACGTTCAGCGGCAGGAACTGGGTCTGGCCGATTTCGCCATGGGCGGCACCATGTGCGCCCGGATTGAGATTCCCCTGGCCGACCAGTTGCAGCGCGGCATAGAGCTGTTCGGTGAAATAGGCCGAGCGGCGGCAGTCATAGGCAAGGGTCGAGACGGCTGAGAGCGTGTGTTCCGTTCCCATGTAACTGCCAAAGCCGGTTTCCATGCCCCAGATCGCGATCAGCGGGCCGGCCGGCACGCCGAAGCGCTGCTCGATCCGGGCAAACAGGGCCGCATTGGCACGCTTGACCCCCTGGCCGCGCGAAATGATCGTCTGGCCGCCCCGCTTCTTCATGAACTGGTCGAAGGAGAGTTTGAAGCTCTTCTGGCCACGGTCGGCGCGGATCGTGCCCTTGTTATAGGCGACCTTGGCAAAGGCAGCGTCCAGAACGGAAGGGTGGATGCCCTTGGCGGCAGCCTCTTTCCTGAAGGCTTCGAGCCATGCCGGGAAAGCTGCTCCAGTGCTGCTGCACTGGGCAGCGGCGGCAAGGCCGGAGGAGCCTGCCACAAAGCCGGTTGCCAGGAGGAGTGCCCTGATGATGCTGACCGATCGCATTATATCCCCGTCGACACTGCGTTAAATTGGGCGATGCTGCGGCCCCGGCGTCGATCCCGTCGAGCTCAGGGTGAACAACAAGCTCCGCAACAGCCCAAGGCGTTGCGGAGCTTCTACACGACAGTCTTTACCAAACGGTAATCATGCCGCCTGCTTGCGGTCGCGGATCAGGCCGCGGTTGATCAGCAGTTCGGCAATCTGGATGGCATTGAGCGCAGCGCCCTTGCGCAGATTGTCGGACACGACCCAGATGTTCAGGCCATTTTCCACCGTCGCATCCTCGCGGATGCGCGAGATATAGGTGGCATCTTCGCCAGCGCATTCGTAAGGGGTGATGTAGCCGCCGTTTTCATGCTTGTCGATGACAAGGCAGCCCGGTGCCTCGCGCAGGATGTCGCGGGCCTGATCGGCGGTGATCTCGTTCTCGAATTCGATATTGACCGATTCCGAATGGCCGATGAAGACCGGAACGCGCACCGCGGTGCAGGTCACCTTGATTTTCGGGTCGAGCATCTTCTTGGTTTCGGCCAGAACCTTCCACTCTTCCTTGGTGTAGCCGTCTTCCATGAACACATCGATATGCGGGATGACGTTGAAGGCGATCCGCTTGGTGAACTTCTTGTTCTCGACCGGATCGGCGACGAAGACGGCGCGGGTCTGGTTGAACAGCTCGTCCATGCCATCCTTGCCGGCGCCCGAGACGGACTGGTAGGTCGAAACGACGACACGCTTGATCCTGGCGAAATCATGCAGCGGCTTCAGCGCCACGACGAGCTGCGCGGTCGAGCAGTTCGGATTGGCAATGATGTTCTTGCGGGTAAAGATCGAGATTGCATCCGGGTTTACTTCCGGAACGATGAGCGGCACATCCTGATCGTAGCGCCAGGCGGAGGAATTATCGATAACGACGCAGCCCTGCGCGCCGATCTTCGGCGACCACTTCTTGGAGACGTCGCCGCCTGCCGACATCAGGCAGATATCGGTGTCCGAGAAGTCGTAGTTTTCGAGGTTCCTGACCTTCAGCACCTTGTCGCCGAAGGAGACTTCCGTGCCCTGCGAACGGGCAGAGGCAAGGGCCACCACCTCGTCGGCGGGAAAGCCGCGTTCGGACAGAATATTGAGCATTTCGCGCCCGACATTGCCGGTGGCGCCTGCGACTGCGACTTTGAAACCCATGATCCAAGCTCTCTTTCTGTCTCTCCTCGTCGGTTGGGAGTGGAAATCCGCAAGGATCAACCAGGCGGCTTCCTGTCCCCAGCCGAGCCGGGGAGAGAGCGGCAGGCCAGAGACGTCAGACGGTTTTCGTCGTCGTTTTGGCCGTAGTTTTGAGGGAAGCGGAAACGAATCCCTGCCCACCGGCGCGAAGCGCCGGGCAATTTCTGTCAGCGATGGAAGGCTCGCAGAAATTCATGCGGGAACAGATCCTTTTTCTGATGGTGGTCTTTACGAATTTTTCGCGGCAAGTCAAGTGCGAAGGCTGCACCGCAACGGGGCACATACCGGCGCAAGCCGCAATTGCGGGACGCGGTCCGTTACTGCAACAGCCGGTTGCCGCAGGCGAAAAACGCCTGTTTTGCCTCGTCGCGGCGCTTGTTGCCGGGCTCGGCCTCGAAGGGGTCCCTGACCGGCAGCACGAAGCCGAACGGCGGGCCCGGCTCGCCACCCCTGTCGCGCCAGTAGTCGTCATAGTCGGTCAGCATCTTTGCCCGGCGGCGCTGCGCCCGGTAATTGATGGGATGGCCGAGATTGTCGACGGCAAAGATCGAGCCTGCGCCGAGAGCCTTGGCAAGGCCGCCGGTGACGAGCAGCATGGCATCCTTCGGGCGCAGGCCGCCGAGATCGCGGGTGGCTGTGACCAGCGCCGATTTCGGCACTTCCCGTGACGGTCCCTGCAAACCGCCAATCGCGACCGAGGGCCGTCCGTCGGCACCGGCGACCAGAAGTACGGTGATGCGGCAGAGAAGCAGACCCGATATTCTGCACTCGAAACCAAAGGTCCATTCGCCCTCATGCCGGGTGCCGCACTGATCGGCCCGCCGCAGCCAGACGATATAATCGTCCTTCTTGCCTGAGACGCGGCCAAGTTCGGTGGGCTCGCCCGCCCAGAGCGCTTCGAGAACCGCTTTGGGAACCCGTTCGCTTGCAAGCCGGTAATGGTGCTCCAGCAGGGCTTCCCGCTCGGCGAGCGAACGGTTCATGATGAAATAGGCCCCGAATGCCTTGCGCACCAGTTCCAGCGGCGGCTGGCCCAGGCCTTCGCCCTGCCCGTAATCCTCGAGAAAGCCAATCCAGCGGCTGGTCAGCCGGAACCGGGTGATGGAGCGGAAAAAGAACACGATGGTGTGCTTCAGCGTGTTGTTTTCAAAAACAGCGCCGGTATAGGCGAAGATTGCAGCGATCTTCGCGAGTATGGACCTGTTTCGGCGTGTGTCCGGCATCGTGCCCGTTTCTGGATAAAGCGCGATGCGGGAAACCCTCGCCCGCATCATTGTTTCCCGCCCTACGGCAAAGGACAATTGGGGTCAAGGTCAGCGACCCCGGCACTCCGTCAGGCCTGTTGGCCGTGTTTACCGCCGTCAACCGACATGTCTTTGTTTGCACTGCACAAAATACGACTAAAGTCATAAGCCGAAAGCCGCTCTCACCTAAAGCGCCCTTTTCTGTCAATCTTTGCGGCAAGCGTGCTGCCACCCGTCTCGCGACGGGTTTTCTGGAGGAGTTCCGGCGGTCACGTCCAAGGTTCTTGGCATAAAGGGGAGGACAATTTAATGGCCTATACGTCAGCAGCGGGTTCGATGACCCGCCCGATGAGCGGGGAGGAGAAGAAGGTCATCTTCGCGTCTTCGCTCGGCACCGTGTTTGAATGGTATGATTTTTATCTTTACGGCTCTCTCGCCACCTTCATCGGCGCGAATTTCTTTGCCGATTTCCCGGAAGCGACCCGCAATATCTTCACGCTTCTGGCCTTTGCCGCAGGCTTTCTGGTTCGCCCCTTCGGCGCACTGGTCTTCGGTCGCCTCGGCGATCTCGTCGGCCGCAAATACACCTTCCTCGTCACGATCCTGATCATGGGCCTGTCGACTTTCCTGGTCGGCCTCATCCCCGGCTCGGCCTCGATCGGCATCCTCGCACCCGCCCTTCTGATCGGGCTGCGCCTGCTGCAGGGGCTTGCGATCGGCGGCGAATATGGCGGTGCTGCCACTTATGTCGCCGAACATGCGCCCGACGGTCGGCGCGGTTTCTACACGTCCTGGATCCAGACCACCGCAACGCTTGGCCTGTTCCTGTCGCTGCTGGTCATTCTCGCCATTCAGGTCAATCTCGGCAAGGAAGCCTTTGCCAGCTGGGGCTGGCGCGTGCCGTTCCTCGTCTCGTCGCTGCTTCTCGGCATCTCCGTCTGGATCCGGATGAAGATGAATGAATCGCCCGCCTTCAAGAAGATGAAGGAGGAGGGCAAGCAGTCGAAGGCCCCGATTTCGGAAGCCTTCGGTCAGTGGAAGAATGCCAAGATCGCCATCATCGCCCTGTTCGGCGCGGTCGCGGGCCAGGCCGTGGTCTGGTATTCCGGCCAGTTCTACGCGCTGTTCTTCCTCACCAATGTGCTCAAGGTCGATGCACAGGCCGCCAATATCCTGGTGGCGATTGCGCTGGCGCTCGGCACCTTCCTGTTCGTGTTCTTCGGCTGGCTGTCGGACAAGATCGGCCGCAAGCCGATCATTCTGGCGGGCATGGTGCTTGCGGCGCTCACCTATTTCCCGATCTTCCATGGGCTGACAGAAGCTGCCAATCCGGCGCTTGCCAATGCCCAGGCCTCGGTGCGCGCCCAGGTCACCGCAAATCCGTCCGACTGCCATTTCCAATTCAACCTGACGGGTACCGCGAAGTTCACGTCGTCCTGCGATATCGCAACCTCGTTCCTCACCAAGAACTCGGTTCCCTATGACGTGGTGGCCGATACGTCTGTGACGGATGCTTCGGTCAAGATCGGCAATGCCGTCATCCCGAGCTTCGATGCCGTCAAGGCGGGCGAAGAGGCAAAGGCAAAGACGGCAGGCTTTGAAAAGGCCGCCTATCTCGCCATGCAGGCCAGCGGCTATCCGCTGGTGCGCGATCCCGCCAAGGTGGCGGAAGCCAAGCTTGCCGGCTTCATCGGCAAGAATCCGGAACTGAAGCTCGATCTCGCAACCATCCAGGCAAGTGCCAAGACCAGTGTTCCCGTCGCCTCTGCCATCAAGGACAAGATCGTCACGGCGGAAGAAGCGGGCACGGCGACGGAGATTGCCTATTACACCGTGCCCGGTGCCGGTGCCTTCAAGGTGGTGGCTGATCCCGCGGCGATGAACTCGCCGAAGATCGTCGGCCTGCTGTTCCTGCTGATGATCTATGTGACCATGGTCTATGGCCCGATGGCTGCCATGCTGGTCGAGATGTTCCCGACCCGCATCCGCTATACCGGCCTGTCGCTGCCCTACCATATCGGCAATGGCTGGTTCGGTGGCCTGCTTCCGGCAACGGCCTTCGCCATGAGTGCGGCGACCGGCAATATCTACTTCGGTCTCTGGTATCCTGTCGCCATTGCCGCTGGTTGCGCCGTTATCGGTCTTTTTGTGCTGCGGGAGACTAGGAACAACGACGTTCATGCCTGACGGCGATTTCACGAGCTGACCGGGTCTCCCGGATCTGGCCCGGCACCCTTTCAGGGGGTGCCGGGTTTTTTGATGATCAGCGCCGGGGCCAGCGGGAGGTGCCGTTGCGGAACAGCAGCCCGTTGCGGGCAAAGACCAGGGCCATCATCAGCGCAAACCAGGCACCGAAGGAAAAGCCGGCAATCACATCGCTGGGATAATGGGCGCCGACCAGGATGCGGGTGATCGCCAAAGCGAGGCCGAGGGCGAGCAGCGGCAGACGCAGCGCCGGAAACAGCAGGGCGAGCGCCATGGCCAGCGCCCCGTCGGTGGTCGAATGGCCGGAGGGAAAGCTTTCGAAATCATAGCCATTGGCAAAGGGATGGAAGCTCAGCGTGCCGAGATCGTCGATATGCATCGGCCGCGCCCGCCCGGCGGCGCGCTTGATCAGGTTGGACAGCAGACCGGAGCCTGCGACGGACACAAACACATAGAGGCAGGACTGGACGAGCAGAATCGACCGGTGTCGCCAGCGCCGCGGGCGCATATGGCGTCCGGCCAGCCTGAAGGCGATGCCGAGGATGGCGGACGAGACAAGGATCCAGCCGGATTTTCCGGTGTCGGTGACACGCGCCGCCAGCGCTCTCAGCCATGCGGGCTCGGTTGCCACCCAGTGGATGACCGGGCGATCCAGAACCAGCACGGCAAGAGCGACCAGCAGCAGAGTTGAAGCCAGCCAGCCCTTCCAGGCGATGGCGGGATGGCGGCTGGCAAAGCGGGCGCGCCGGTTTCTCAGCTTGTCGAAGAAGCCGGGCTTCTGGCCCGGCCGCCGGATCTGGTCAGTCATGGCGGCCTCCTGGAGCATGTCGCGCAAAAGTCAGTGCGCTCTAGAGTTTGTCAGGTTCAGACTGAACCAGACAAACTCTAATTCTCTTTGTTTTCGTTTGTCTTTTCGGGAAAACCGGATTCCACCTTTCCCTGACAAACTCTAGCGATGAACGACATGCAAGAACAAGCTTTGAAGGCGACTGGATAGGGCATTCCCGTGGCCTTTTCCAGACGGCGACGGAAAGGAGGCCGGATGATCAGGCCGGGAGGCTGTTGAATTCGGCCAGAATGGCGTCGCCCATCTCCGCCGTGCCGACCTTGCGGCAGCCGTCGGCCATGATGTCGCCGGTGCGGATGCCCTTGTCGAGCACATTGGCAATCGCTATTTCCAGCCGGTCGGCTTCGCTGACCATGTTGAAGGAGTAGCGCAGGCACATGGCGAAGGAGGCAATCATCGCAATCGGATTGGCGATGCCGCGCCCGGCAATGTCGGGGGCCGAGCCGTGCACCGGCTCATAGAGCGCCTTGCGCTTGCCGGTGACGGCATCGGGCGCGCCGAGCGAGGCGGAGGGCAGCATGCCGAGCGAACCGGTCAGCATCGCGGCGACGTCGGACAGCATGTCGCCGAACAGGTTGTCGGTGACGATGACATCGAACTGCTTGGGCTGGCGAACCAGCTGCATGCCACCGGCATCGGCCAGCATGTGCTCCAGCTGCACATCGGCATAGCGGGTCTTGTGCACGTCGGTCACCACCTGGTTCCACAACACGCCTGATTTCATCACGTTGCGCTTTTCCATCGAGCAGACGCGGTTGGTGCGGGTGCGGGCGAGTTCGAAGGCAACGCCGGCGATGCGTTCGATCTCGTAGGTGTCATAGACCTGGGTATCGATGCCGCGCTTCTGGCCATTGCCGAGGTCGATGATTTTCTTCGGCTCGCCGAAATAGACGCCGCCGGTCAGCTCGCGCACGATCAGGATGTCGAGGCCTTCGACCAGTTCGGGCTTCAGCGAGGAGGCGGCGGCAAGGGCGGGATAGCAGATCGCCGGACGCAGGTTGGCAAACAGCTGCAAATCCTTGCGCAGGCGCAGCAAGCCCGCCTCGGGCCTGACCTCATAGGGGACGGCATCCCATTTCGGCCCGCCGACGGCACCGAACAGCACCGCATCCGCCGCCATGGCCTTGCCCATGTCGGCTTCCGAAATCGCGGTGCCATGCGCGTCATAGGCGCTGCCGCCGACCAGACCTTCTTCGGTGACGAAACCGGCGGCCATCGTCTCGTTCATGGAAGCGATGATCTTGCGGACTTCAGCCATGGCCTCGGGGCCAATGCCATCACCGGGGAGGAGAAACAGGGAGCGCGTCATCCGGACACCTTTTTTGCTTTGAAGGAGTGTTGGCGCGGTTTTTATCCCCCCTGTACCCGCTGTCAAGCGCCGCAAAGGCTGCATATGCCGGTGGTGGCGCAGATTCGCGCAGGGGTTCAGAGGTGCCCGCGGGGCCGGAAGCGGTTTTCGGGCCGATGCAGTGTGCCAGTGCTTCACCGTGCAGCTTTGTCTTGACGCAGTCCTCCCGCGCAAAATTGCTGCACCGTCTTGCGCGGGCCATGTCTTGAGAGACGGCCGGGCCGACAACAGCCCGGCCCGGACCTTCGCATCAAATCACCGCAAAATCACTCGCGGACAAGGCCGCGTGGTTGTCGAGAACGGCAAACAGCACCGCAGAATAGGCACCAGCCGAGCCATCTGCGTCATAATAGAGCTTGCCGGTGCTGCTGTCATAGATGATCCGTTCACCCGTATGGGTGGCGACGCCTGTCGTATTGGAAACGAAGGCCGACGACGACAGCGCACCAGTTGGAAGCATGGAGAATATCGACGCGCCCAATCGGATGACATCCTGTTGTTGGTGGGAAAAATCGATGATGTGGTCGACATTGGCGGTCGCATCGAGCTTGGTGGAAAAGATAAATGTATCCGGGCCGGCACCGCCAGAAAGATTGTCGTTGCCCAGCTTGCCATCGAGAAAATCGCGCCCATTGCCGCCGGACAGGTTGTTGGCAGCCCCATTGCCTGTCAGATTGTTGTTGTCTGCATTGCCGGTTCCGTCGATGGCATTGCTGCCGGTAAGAACGAGATTTTCAACAAAGTCACTTAGCGTGAAGGTTACCGAAGCATAAACGGTGTCGGTGCCGCCCGCATCATGGCCAGTGCCGTCCGATTCATCGACAATGTCGTGGATATCATCGACATAATATTTATCGTTGTCGGTCCCTCCCGCCATATAGTCAGTCCCTGCACCACCATCCAGCGTGTCATCGCCTCCGCCACCATAGAGAAAGTTGTTTCCCTCATTGCCGGTAATTATGTTCGCGTCACCGTTGCCAGTGCCGCTGATGTCACCGGCTCCCAATTGCAAAACCAGATTTTCGACATTGTCGGCCAGCGTGAAATTGACGGAGCTGACGACCGTATCCACGCCCCCATTGACTTGCTCAACAATCAGGTCACTCGAACTATCGACGTAATAGGTGTCATCGCCAACGCCGCCCACCAGGGTATTGTGACCCGTGCCGCCGTAGAGTGTGTCATCGCCGATGTTGCCTGCAATCGTGTCATCGCCGTCGCCGCCATACAGTGTGTCATTGCCCGCGCCACCGTCCAGCGTGTCGTCGCCCGCGTCGCCGTAGAGTGTGTCGTTGCCGATGTTGCCCTGAATTGAGTCGCCGCCGTCGCCGCCATACAGTGTGTCATTTCCCTCGCCACCATCCAGCGTGTCGTTGCCCGCGTCACCGTAAAGGGTGTCATCGCCCAGGTCACCATAGAGCGAGTCAATGCCGTCGCCGCCATACAGCGTGTCTTTGCCGCCTCCGCCATGCAGCGTGTCATTGCCACCATCGCCTTTGAGCGTGTTCATGCCGTCATTGCCCCAGATTTCATTTGCGATACCATTGCCCTCGCCGGAAAGATCGGAGGCGTTCTGGAGATGAAGGTTTTCGACATTGTCCGTCAGTTTATAGTCGATGGTGCTGTAAACCGTGTCGAGGCCAGCGTTTGCATCTTCCGCTACCACATCATTGCCATCGTCGACATAATAGGTGTCGTCGCCTAAACCACCCTTCATAGTATCGCCACTCGCACCGCCATCGAGCGTATCATTCCCGTCGCCACCTTCGAGCAGATCAATGCCTGTACTGCCATAGATGTGGTCATTTCCAATGCCGCCATAAAGCTTGTCGTTGCCACCGCCGCCGTAGAGATAATCATTCCCATCGTCACCATAAAGTGTATCACTGCCGGTGCCGCCATTAATAGAATCATCCCCGGCGTCGCCATGGAGCGTGTCGTTGCCGCCGCCGCCATAGAGGGAATCATTCCCGGTGCCACCATAAATCTTGTCATTACCGGTGCCGCCCTTGATGGTGTCATTGCCGCCATAACCATTAAGCGTGTCATTGCCGCCGTTACCGTTGATCGTATCACTGCTTGAGCTACCATTGATTGTTTCACCGCGGCTGGTGCCAGTATATGTTGCCATTATAGCCTCCCTGTTTCTGGATGAATATTTTGAGAAATTTGGCAGAAGGATTTTTCGGGATGCGAAATTCCCGAATGAATGCATCGCGGCTGCCCCCTCTAACGGGACAGCCTCTCATTGGAGATATTTGGAGTGAAGTTTTTACGCCAATAGCACCCGGCCTCATCCTCCTCGAATTTCCCGAAGAGATATCCCCGGGGACCGGCTTAACCGCCGGCCCTGGGGTGCGATTTCCCGGGATCAAAGCAATGCAAAATCCGAGGCCGTCAGATGGACGTGATTGTCCATCACGGCAATCAGCACAGCGGCGTGCTTGCCGGTACCATCATCGTCATAATAAAGCTTGCCGGTATGTTCGTCATAGATGATCCGGTCTGACGCACGGGTCGCATGGCCACCGGCATGGACGCTGAAATTATTCGCCTTTATATTGAGGAGATGATTATCCAGCATTATCTTGCCGAACTGATTTGTCGGCGAAAAGATGGTTCCATCGCTTCCAACCTTCTTAAAGACAAAGCTGTCAAGCAATAACAGGTCTGCCCCGTGCTTGAAATCGGTGATATGGTCAACACCGACCAGTTGTTCGAAGCAAAAAATATCACGACCGGTGCCGCCCGTCAGAATGTCATTGCCGTCGCCACCCTCCAGATAATCATTGCCCTTGCCGCCATTGAGCGCGTCATTGCCGTCCCCGCCTTGCAAGTAGTCATCGCCCGCGTCGCCATAGATCGTGTCATTGCCTTCGCCGCCTTCGAGACTAAAATCATCTCCCGCGCCGCCATAGATCGTGTCATCGCCGTTGCCGCCTTCCAGACTATAATCATCGCCCGCGCCGCCATAGAGCGTGTCATTGCCTTCGCCGCCTTCCAGACTATAATCATCTCCCGCGCCGCCATAGAGCGTGTCATTGCCTTCGCCGCCTTCCAGACTATAATCATCTCCCGCGTCGCCATAGAGCGTGTCATCGCCGTTGCCGCCTTCCAGACTATAATCATTCCCCGCGCCGCCATAGATCGTGTCGTTGCCGTCCCCGCCGAGCAAATCGTCATGACCTGCACCGCCATAGAGCGTGTCATTGCCAGCCAAACCATTTATATGGTTGTCGGTGGAATTTCCGGTGATAACATTGTCGAGTTCATTGCCGTCCGCACATCTAATTATGGTGCCCAGCAATTCCAGATTTTCCACGTTTGTGGGCAATTTGTAGGTGTTGTAAAAGCCTTCGGTCGGTAACTGCAGGCGTATCGTGTCGATGCCGCCATCTGCGGCCTCGGTGACCACATCGCCAAGGCTGTCGACATAATAGATGTCATTGCCAGCCCCCCCGTCCATGGTATCGTCCCCGGTGCCGCCGTCGAGGATGTCATTGCCATCGCCGCCGAAGAGCTTGTCATTGCCTGCGCCGCCATTGAGTGTGTCGTTGCCACCCAGGCCCGAGAGAAGATTGTCGCCGGAATTGCCGGTCATGACATTGTCAAGCTCATTGCCCCAGGCATACAAATCGGCAGTGCCCAGCATTTCCAGATTTTCGACATTTGCCGACAGCTTGTAGAGGAACTCCAGGCCGCCTCCGGCCAGTTGCAGACGCACCGTATCGATGCCTTCGCCTGCGGCCTCGGTGACCTCATCGCTCAAGGCGTCGACATAATAGATGTCATTGCCCAAGCCGCCGGCCATGGTATCGGCGCCTATGCCTCCGTCGAGGATATCCTTGCCATCCCCGCCAATCAGCCTGTCATTGCCCGCAAGTCCGCTCAGAAAATCATCACCCGCCGTGCCCTGCAGGGTGTCGTCGGAAAGTGTGCCGAGGATATTGTTCATGACAAAAACACCTTCAGATGGGATTTTTTTCAAAATATATGCATTGCAAGGCCGTGGCCGGACGGGAACTTTTCCCGGTATCCGTCCTCCCGCCGCATCAAGGCTTGCCGCATCAGGTTGTGTATGGTCAACCTAAATTAGTTTTTGCAAATTTACAATGGTTTTTTTCGCCCCGCGCGCATGCGGCGGGCCGGGGGGCAACGGCGCGCTCAGGGGCCGGGCTGCCAGCCCAAGGTTGTCATGCACGGTTCATTGGCATGCCACGTTGATGTCATGCATGTTTGTCCGCCGCGCGCCACCGCATGCCACCGCTCGGGCAGGACATGCATGAAAAAACCCGCCTGCGGTTGTCCGGGGCGGGTTCGTTGCGGTGCAACCGGTCTCCGGTGGTCAGGCCCAGGGGCGGGAGGTGGCATTGGCCTTTTCGAAGCGGTCGATGGCCGCGCCCTTTTCCAGCGTCAGGCCGATATCGTCGAGACCGTTCAGCAGGCAATGGCGCTTGAAGGCGTCAATCTCGAAGGAAATCCGCCCGCCATCCGGGCCGGCAATTTCCTGCGTTTCGAGGTCGACGGTAACGACCGCATTCGAGCCGCGCCCGGCATCATCCATCAGCTTTTCCAGGTCTTCCGGGCTGACAACGATCGGCAGGATGCCGTTCTTGAAGCAGTTGTTGTAGAAAATGTCGGCAAAGCTGGTGGAGATCACGCAGCGGATGCCGAAATCGAGCAGCGCCCAGGGGGCATGTTCGCGCGAGGAGCCGCAGCCGAAATTGTCACCGGCAACCAGGATCTGGGCATTGCGCCAGGCGGGCTTGTTGAGCACGAAATCCGGGTTTTCCGAACCGTCATCCCTGTAGCGGGCTTCGGCGAACAGGCCGGTGCCCAGACCGGTGCGCTTGATCGTCTTCAGGTAGTCCTTGGGAATGATCATGTCGGTGTCGATATTGACAACCGGAAGAGGCGCCGCAACGCCGGTGAGCTTGACAAACTTGTCCATGGGGCCTGACCTTCGGTTCACGCGGAGGGAATTTCCCTTGGCCCATAGAGGAATTCAGCGGAAATTTGAAGGAGAATCTTTGGGGGGCACCGCTGAAAACCCGGGCCGGTCCGGCCCCGGGGCCCGGGAGAGCAGAGCTCATACCAGGGGATCACTGACGGGATCCCTGGTATTACATGTCGATGATCGTGCCCTTGCCGTCATTCCAGATGCGGCGCACGTCATGGCCGCCCTGGCGGCTGTTGTGGCGGGCCTTCACCGGCACGGGCCTTGCCACCGGCATCATCGCGCGCGCCAGAAGCGTCAGCGACAGCACGCCTGCCAGCACCATCAGCAGCGACAGGGTGACAAAGCCGAAGAGGCCGAGAAGGGCAATTCCGGCGACAGTGAGGAGAATGGAGGTCAGGTTTTGCATGACAATGGCCTTTCTGTCCTCCCAATGTGGCTCCCGGCGGTCGCGGCCACAAGGGGCTCACGGTTTTTTGTTTGATATCGCGACAGCTGGACGCAGGCCCCGGCGGGCGGCATTTCGCAGGGAGAGGGTGCTTGCGCCGGGGCTCAAAGCTTGGCAGAAACGGCGCATGCGCTTCAATCCCGCCCCAGAGCCCCTCCGCCTTCGCCGTTCGGCGCTCAGCATTCCCGCCATCAATCCGCGGGCGCTGGAAAAATCCGCCAGCCTCGATGCGGATGTGCTGATCTTTGATCTGGAGGATTCCGTCACCGAGGATCGCAAATCCGAGGCCCGTGACAATCTCAAGCGGCATTTCGGTCAGGCGACCCCCTCGCATCACGAGCGGCTGATCCGGATCAATGCGGTGGAAACGCCGCATCTCGATGCCGATCTGGAGACGGTGCTGGCCTGCCGCCCGGATGGGGTGCTGTTGCCGAAGGTGGAGGGACCGCGCGCCATTTTCGACGTGGCCGACCGGCTGGCCGAGCGCGATGCGCCGACCGGTCTCAAGATCTGGGCGATGATCGAAACGCCGAAAGCGGTGCTGAATGCCGCGCTGATTGCCGAGGCCGCCCATACGCCCGGTGCCCGGCTTGCCGCCTTCGTCATCGGGCTCAATGACCTGCGCAAGCAGACCGGCGTGCCGGACGAGCCGGGCCGGACCTGTCTGCTGCCGTGGATGATGCAGATCCTGCTGGCGGCGCGCGCCTATGGGCTCGATATTCTCGACAGCGTGTCCAACCAGTTCCGCGATCTCGCGCTTTTCGAGGCGGAATGCCGCGCCGGGCGCGGCATGGGATTTGATGGCAAGATGCTGATTCATCCCGCCCAGGTGGAGCCCGCCAACCGGCATTTCGGCCCTGCGCCCGAAGCGCTCGACAGGGCGCGCCGGATCATTGCCGCCTTTGACGATCCGGCAACGGAAGGGGTGGGTGTGGTGGATCTCGATGGCCAGATGGTCGAGCGGCTGCATCTCGATGAAGCGCGCCGCCTGATGGACCTTGCCGACACAATCAATGCACGAAAGGTTGCCCCATGAAGCTCTACCGATTCATCACCGGCCCCGATGATTCCGCCATGTGCCACCGGGTGACGGCGGCACTGAATGCCGGCTGGGACCTGCACGGCTCGCCAAGCCTCACCTTCAACCAGGCGACCGGCCAGACCTATGCGGGCCAGGCGGTGGTGAAGGAGGTTCCGGGCCACGACTATCATCCCGATATCAAGCTGTCGGATTACTGACCAGCCTTGCATGCCGGTCGTGCATGTCAGCCGTGCATGGGAGGCTGCCGGTCAGACGCTCGCCTCGATGGCCTCGATATGCTCGTCGCTGAGGCCGAAGTGATGGCCGATCTCGTGGATCAGCACATGGGTGATGATATCACCCAGCGTTTCGTCATTTTCCGCCCAGTAGTCGAGGATCGGCCGGCGATAGAGCAGGATGCGATTCGGCATTTCGCCGGTCTCCATGGAAAACCGCTCGGTAATTCCCCGCCCTTCGAAAAGCCCCAGAAGATCGAAAGGGGTCTCGAGCGCCATGTCCTCGAACACGTCGTCGGTCGGGAAATCGGCAATCTCGATGGTGAGGTTGCCGGTGAGCGCGCGCAATTCTTCCGGCAGCTGCCCATAGGCTTCGATGGCCAGCGATTCGAAGGTGCTGATCGTCGGGGCATGGCGTTCGCGCCAATCTTCGGTCTGGTCAATCCGGGCCATTCGCTCTCCTTCCCCTCCTTCCATATAGGCTGATCGGAGAAAATTTTCGAGTGCCTGCAAGGGGTAAACCGAATTCCTGATTAACGCGAAAGGGATGTTTGAAAATATCCCCCGTTGACTCTTCGGCCCGCTTCTGGAATCCATAAGAACATATAGGGAACAAATGTTGAGAAACCGATGTTCCCTCCCGGCGTTCCTCCCTTGCCGCGTCAAGGGCGGTACGCCTGAAGCCGGGGCCTTTGCGTTGTTCGACGAAGAACGAAAGGGCTCTCTTTCATTCGAAGATCAGGAGCACCGTCATGGCAGACCCGGCCGTGGCGCGGGAGAGGTTTTTTTCCCTGCGCGAGACCATCGCCCGGATGGAAGGAAAGCCGGTTCACGCTCTGGCCGGGGAGGAGGCGCGTGTCTCCGGTCGGCGGCAAGACCGAGCCTTTCTGCCCTTCGGCATCGACGCGCTGGATGCAGCGCTCGATGGTGGCCTGCCCCGGTCCGGCATGGCGGAGATCCGCAGCGGCGAAATGCGCAATGCCGGGGCGGCGACCGGTCTGGCGCTGGCGCTCGGCGCCTTCCTGCTGGCGCAGGACGAGGCGGAGGAAAGGCCCGTCAACCTGTTCTGGATCGGCGAGCGCAGCGTCTGCCGGGAGGCGGGCGAGCCGCTGGCCGAGGGGCTTGAGGAGTACGGACTGCCCCGCGCCCGGCTGGTCTATGCCTTGCCGCGCCGGCTGGAAGATGCGCTGTGGCTGGCGGAGGCAGCCCTTGCCAGCCGGGCTTTTCGCGCGGTCATTCTGGAAATTGCAGGCAATCCCGTCCGCTTTGGCCTCAGCGAAAGCCGTCGCCTCAGTCTTCGGGCCCGTCATGCGGGCAGTCTGCTGCTTCTCCTGCGTCAGGGCGGGGGAGAAGAGGCAGGCAGCACGCTTTTCCGGTTGCAGGCCGGTCCGGCCCCCTCGGGGCTGCACCTCATGCCGGATGGGTCCGCCTTGCGCGGCACCATTGGCGCTGCGGCCTTCACGCTGACCCTCGAGAAAAGCCCGAAACCGGCTTCTCCCGCCTTCTCCCTTGCTCCCATCCTGGAATGGAACGCCGATGAACGCCTTTTCCGCCCTCAGCAGCCCGTCGCTTCTCTCCTGCGCTCCCCAGACCCAGCGCATCCTGTCGCTGGTCTTTCCCCGCCTTGCGACGGACCGGATCGCGCGCCGGCGCTGGGGGCCGTCGTGGCGTTCAGCCGCGCCTCCTGACCGCCCGCCGCTCGTGGCCGCGGCGCGTCTCCGCAATGCCATGCGGCTGACGGCGCTGGACGAGCGGGCGGCAGAGACGGGGCTGAAGCCGGGACAGGGACTGGCGGAGGCCCGCGCCATGTGCCCCGGTCTCGATGTCATCCCCGCCGATGCGGCGGCAGACCGGCAGTTCCTGAATGCGCTCGCCGACTGGTGCAGCCGTTACACGCCGCTGGTGGCCCGCGACGGCACGGATGGCCTGTTTCTCGACATAAGTGGCTGCGCCCATCTGTTTGGCGGCGAACAGAGCCTGCTTGCCGATCTCCTGTCCCGCCTTGCGCAGATGGGGCTTCAGGTTGCGGGCGCGATTGCCGCGACGCCCGGCCTCTCCTGGGCGCTGGCGCGCTTTTCGCGGCCCGCCGGTGAGGGCGGCCTTCTGGTGGCACCGGGGGAAGGGGAAGCACTGCTCGCCGCCCTCCCCGTCCAGGCGCTCCGGCTTGCCGATGATGTGCTGGCGGCGCTGATCAAGGCGGGCCTGCGCGATATCGGCGACCTGATGGCAACCCCGCGCGCGCCGCTTGCCCGCCGCTTCGGCCCGACCGTGCTCTTGCGGCTCGATCAGGCGCTTGGCCGCGAGGACGAGCCGATTTCCCCACGCCTGCCGGTTGCAGGCCTGTCGCTCGAACGGCGGCTTGCCGAACCCGTGGCGCGCGAGGAGGATCTGCTGTTTCTCGCGGGGGAACTGTCGCGGGCGCTGGTGCCGATGCTGGAGGCACGGGGCCTCGGCGGGCGGCTGTTCGAACTGTCGCTGTTCCGGGTGGATGGGGCGGTCTTTCATGTGCATGCGGGGTCATCCCTGCCCTTGCGCGATCCGCGCCGGATGGAGGCGCTGTTTGAAGGCCGCCTTGCCGCCCTGCAGGACGAGATCGATGCCGGCTATGGATTTGAGACGGTACGCCTTTCCGTCTCCCATGCCGAGCCGCTCGCCCCCCGGCAGATGGACATGGGTCAGGGACCGGAGGCCAGCGAGACGCTTGCCGATTTCATCGACCGGGCCACGGCCCGTTTCGGCGCGGATTGCCTGCTGGTCCCCGTCACACGGGAAAGCCACCTGCCCGAGCGGGCCTCGATCCTGATGCCCGCGCAGGAGGCTCTGGCCGAGACCAGGGACGGCGCGCCGCGCACGACCCCTTTCCGCCCGGCGCGTCCGATCCGTCTGTTTCGCTATCCGGAGCGGGTGGAGGCGGTGGCCGAAGTGCCGGAAGGTCCGCCGGTGCAGTTCCGCTGGCGGCGCACCGTCCACCGCGTGGTGCGGGCGGAAGGGCCGGAACGGCTTTCCGGCGAATGGTGGCTGGATGGCGAGGAAGCGCCGACCCGCGACTATTTCCGCATCGAGGACGAGGCGGGACGCCGCTACTGGCTCTATCGCGAAGGTCTTTATGACCGCGAGCCCGGCCCGCCGCGCTGGTTCATGCATGGTCTGTTTGCCTGAAGGAGTGCACCATGGGCACGCCTGATTTCGTCGAATTCGGCACAATGAGCAATTTCTCCTTTCTGGAGGGGGCATCCCATCCGGAAGAGCTTGTCCGTCAGGCGGGCATGCTCGGGCTTGCAGGCATCGGGCTTGCCGACCGCAACACGGTGGCGGGTGTGGTGCGCGCCCACCAGATGGCGAAGGAGGCGGGCTTGCGCTATCATCCCGGTGCCCGGCTGGTCTTTGCCGATGACACGCCCGACATTCTTGCCTATCCCTGCACCCGCGCGGGCTGGGGCCATCTCTGCCGCTTGCTCAGCCTCGGCAACCTGCGCTCGGAGAAAGGCAGATGCACCCTGTTCGAGGAGGATCTGCAGGTTCATGGCGCGGATCTGGCGCTGATCCTGCTGCCGGAGCCCCATCAGCTTCAGGCTGACGGATTTGCTGCCCTGCTGCATCGTTTTCGCGCCCGCCATGGCGCTCTTTTCCATCTCGGGCTTGCCCCCCGCTACGATGGCTGCGACCGCCGGACCTTCCGGCTGACGGAAACGCTCGCCCGCGCGGCGCGGGTGCCGCTGCTGGCCACCAACAATCCGCTATGCCATCTGGCAGAACGCCGTCCGCTCGGCGATGTCCTCGCCTCCATCCGCCATCACGTGCCGATCCCGGAAGCCGGATTCCTTCTGGCCCGCAATGCCGAGCGGCATCTCAAGGACGGCAGAGAAATCAGCCGCCTGTTTCGCAGCTGCCCCGGGGCCGTCGCCAATGCCGCCCTTCTGTCTGTCGAACTCCGCTTCTCGCTGGACGAACTCAAATACGAATATCCCGATGAAAGCGTTGCCGGCGAAACGGTCGAGGAAACCCTTCGCCGCCTGACCTTCGAGGGTGCCGGAAAGCGCTATCCGCAAGGGGTGCCTGAACGGGTGCGCGGCCAGATCGCCCATGAGCTGGCAATGATCCGAAGCCTCGACTACGAGCCCTATTTCCTCACCGTCCACGATATCGTCCGCCATGCCCGCTCGCAGCACATTCTCTGCCAGGGACGGGGATCGGCGGCCAATTCCACCGTCTGCTTCTGTCTCGGGATCACCGAGGTTGATCCCCTCCTCACCGATCTCCTGTTCGAGCGCTTCATCTCGCCCGAGCGGCGCGAACCGCCCGATATCGACGTGGATTTCGAGCATGAGCGGCGCGAGGAGGTAATCCAGTATATCTATCGCAAATATGGCCGCGACCGGGCCGGTCTTGCCGCCTCCGTCACCACCTATCGCGCCCGGATGGCCGGGCGGGAGGTGGCGAAAGCCTTCGGCCTGTCGGAAGATGTGCAATCGGCTTTGTCGGGGGCGGTCTGGGGCTGGTCGAATGCGGATCTTTCCGACCGGGAGGCAAAGGCTGCGGGGCTTGATGTCAGCGATCCCCTCACCCAGCGGGTGCTCTCCTATGCCTCGACGCTGATGGGATTTCCCCGCCATCTCGGCCAGCATGTCGGCGGCTTCGTCATCACCCGCTCGCGGCTTGACGAGGTGGTGCCGATCATGAACACCGCCATGGAGGGGCGCACCATGGTCGAGTGGGACAAGGACGATCTCGACAGTCTCCGGATCCTCAAGATCGACATTCTGGCGCTCGGCATGCTCTCCTGCCTCCGGCGCGGCTTCGACCTGCTGGCGCTGCATTATGGCGAGCGCCACTCGCTGGCCTCGCTGCCGAAGGAGCAGGAAAATGTCTATGACATGATCGTGCGGGCCGACACGATTGGCGTGTTCCAGATCGAAAGCCGGGCGCAGATGAGCATGCTGCCCCGGCTTCAGCCACGCAAGTTCTACGATCTCGTCATCGAGGTGGCGATCGTCCGCCCCGGCCCGATCCAGGGCGACATGGTCCATCCCTACCTGCGCCGCCGCCAGAACCGGGAAGCGGTGGTCTATCCCAAGGAGGAGCTGAAGCAGGTGCTGGACCGCACGCTGGGTGTGCCGCTGTTTCAGGAACAGGCGATGAAGATCGCCATCGTCGCGGCGGGGTTCACCGCGGTCGAGGCCGATCAGCTGCGCCGGGCCATGGCCACCTTCCGCCGCGTCGGCACCATCCATTCCTTCCGGGTGAAGATGATCGACGGCATGGTGGCGCGGGGTTACGAGGCGGATTTTGCCGAGCGCTGCTTCCGCCAGATCGAGGGTTTTGGCGAATACGGCTTTCCCGAAAGCCATGCCGCCTCCTTCGCGCTGCTGGTCTATGCCTCCTGCTGGATGAAGGCCTGGTATCCCGACGTGTTTTGCGCGGCGATCCTGAATTCGCAGCCGATGGGCTTTTATGCCCCGGCGCAGCTGGTGCGCGATGCCAGGGATCACGGCGTCGAGGTGCTGCCCGTCGATGTCAACGCCTCCTTCTGGGATTCGACGCTGGAGGACACGGACTTCGATCCGCGCCGGATCGCCCCCCGTCACCGGGAGATGGCGGGCGTCATTCGCACCAGTAAGGCCGTTCGCCTCGGCTTCCGGCAGATCAAGGGCCTGAAGGAAGCGGATATGGCACAGCTGGTTGCCGCCCGCGAGGCGGGCTACACGTCGGTGCGTGATCTCTGGCTGCGCTCCGGCCTCAGCCGGGCGGTGATCGAGCGGCTGGCGGATGCGGATGCCTTCTCGGCGCTCCGCATCACCAGACGGGAGGCGCTCTGGGCGGTGCGGGCGCTGGATGAAAGGGGGGCAGCGGAAAGTCTGCCGCTGTTTGCCTTTTGCGATACCGCCGACCTGCAGCAGGAGCCCGCCTTCTCGCCGCCGCCGATGTCGGCAGGCGAAGCGGTGGTGCAGGACTATCGCAGCCTGTCCCTGTCGCTCAATGCCCATCCCGTGCAGTTTTTGCGCGAGGAGCTGACGGCGGCAAAGGTCCTGCCTGCCTCGGCCCTTGCCACTCTGCCCTCCGGCCGCATGGTCCAGGTGGCGGGTCTGGTGCTGGTGCGCCAGCGACCGGGTTCGGCCAAGGGGGTGATCTTCATGACGCTCGAGGACGAGACGGGGGTTGCCAATATCATTGTCTGGCCGAAGGTCTTTGCGGTCTACCGGCCGGTTGTGCTGGGGGCGCGGCTGGTGGAGGTGCGCGGACGGCTGCAAAAGGCCGACGGCGTCATCCATGTCATTGCCGCAGAGGTCATCGACCGCACGCCCTGGCTGATGACCCTTTCCCGGGCAAGCGGGCTTGCCGGGGCAAGTTCGCAGGTGTGGGACAACACGCTTTCGCGGGCCGACGAGGTGAAGCGGCCGGTGGAAGAGAGCCGGGTGAAAAAGGCAAGAACCAGCGATGCGCAGGCGCTGTTTCGCGAACTGCCGGAACTGGTCGCCGACATCAGGCAGGTCATGCCCAAGGGGCGGAATTTTCATTGACGCAGCCAGACTCCGGCGTCAGGCAAGGGTGCTGTTGCCCGTCACAGCCAGCAAGGGCTCGAATTCCGCCACCACCTGGCGATAGACCTCGCGCTTGAATGGCACGATCAGGTCCGGCAATTCGCGCATCGGCTTCCAGTCCCAGGCATCGAATTCCGCCAAATGGCCACCGGGCGGCGGGTTGATGGCGATCTCGCTTTCATCGCCCTCGAAGCGAAAGGCAAACCAGCGCTGGGTCTGGCCGCGATATTTTCCCTTGAGACCAATGCCGATCAGCTGCGGCGGCAGATCATAGTTGATCCAGTCCCGCGCACTGCCGAGCAGCGTCACGGACTTCATGCCGGTCTCCTCGTAGAGCTCGCGGCAGGCTGCGGCCAACGGATCCTCGCCCTTGTCGATACCGCCCTGCGGCATCTGCCAGAGTGCGGGCGAACCGTCATATTCGGAATTGCCGACGGGAATGCGCCGACCGACCCAGACCAGCCCGTTGCGGTTCAGAACCATCACGCCGACACAGGGGCGGTAGGGCAAGTCATTTTCTGATAGGGCCATCGCGGGGTCAGTCCTTGCTGTCGGAAAAGAGTTCAGTTGCCTGCCGTCGCGGTCGAATTGTCGGTGGCGATGGCGGACACACCGACGATCTCGATGCCGCGCATGGTCGCCTCTTCGCTCCATTGCGAGATGGCGGCGACACTCTCATCGAAAGCGGATGCGACGCCGATGGCCGAGCCATTGCGCCGGGCGATGCGTTCGAGTTCATCGAGTTTGCCGAGAATGGCCTTCTCATCCACCTGCTGGTCCAGTTGCACATCGGCGACCGAATAGGGCATGTTGAGCGCCTTGCCATAGCGCGGACCCAGCGATTGCGCCGAAGTGCCATCGTCAAGGAACAGCAGCCCGCGCGCGGCAATGTCCTTCATCACGGGGTCCATCGCCTTCTGATCTGAGAGATAACGCCCGCCGAGATAGTTCATGATCCCGGTATAGTTGGTGATCTTGCCCATCGCCTTGTGCAGGCTGGCGAGGTTCTTCTCCGCCGAAAGCGAAGTCAGGAGCGTGTCGGCACCCGGGTCATTATCCGGATAATCGAAGGGCTCGAAGGGTACCTGCAAAAGGATCTCGTGGCCGGACCGTCGCGCCTCCTGCATCCAGCGCTGCAGGCTGTTGCCGCTCGAGGCAAAGGCAAGCGTGACTTCTTCCGGCAATTGCCGGATCGCCGCCTGGGTTCCCGTCTGGCTGAGGCCAAGGCCGCCGACGACAATCGCCACCCGCACGCCATGGGCCCCCGACCAGGGGCGGGCATAGCGGTCGACAGGCCGCAACCCGTCGGCGCTGACCACGGGCAGCGGGCCGAAGGGGCTCTTTTCGAGAAGTTCGTCGACCGGGATCGTCGCCATGCGCGGATCCTGGCCAATGCTGGTGGCATCCAGCAGCACTGCGCCATTCTGGGTTCGCTGGCCGGGCGTGTATTTGGTGACCATAACGCCGTCATCGGTCAGGCTGCGCACCACATTCGCACCCGAACGGGGGCTGCTCTTCTGCATGCCATTCAGAACACTGGCCTGCGATGGCAGCGGTGCCACGGTACCGATGTCCACCATGCCAGCCGCAGGCTTGGCCGGAGTGGTGCCGGTAATCTCGGGTGAGGGAGCCTGTTTAAGGCCATCAACCGGGCGCAGCGCATAGGCGGAAAAGCCGAGAAGGCCAAAAAGCGCCCCCGAGGCGAGCAGGCCGCGACCGGACAGCAGGCGGTGCCGTTGTGGCTTCACCTTGCGATCTTGCCCAAGGGGTGTGTTCAGATCTGTTCCCACGCCAATCCTCGCCGTCCAGGACCATTCCGCCCAGATAGAGGGCATAAGGTGTGGACGTTCTCCGCTTCAGTCCATCCCGTCGGGGACGGGACGGGTATGGCGGCAGGCTTCGGCCGGCCGCCATACGTGATGTCTCTTACTTCGTCAGTTCGGCCTTCTTGGTATCCGCAGGGAAGGCCGGATCGGTCTTCTTGCCGCGCAGCAGGTCGAGCGCATAGTTCAGCTGCACGTCATCCTTGGCTTCCGGCGGCACGTAAGCCGACGAACCGGAGCCCGCATTGGTCTCGTTCTGGCCCTTGATATGGCCCGGCAGGCTGGATTCGCCTGCGGTCGTCACCTTGTCCTTCAGGTCTTCCGGCAGGGGCTCCTCGACCTTGATGTCGGGGGTGATGCCGGTGCCCTGGATCGAATTGCCCGACGGCGTGTAGTAGAGCGCCGTGGTCAGGCGCAGAAGGCCATTGTCGCCGAGCGGGATGATCGTCTGGACCGAGCCCTTGCCGAAGGACTGGGTGCCGAGGATCGTGGCGCGATGCTGGTCCTGAAGCGCACCGGCAACGATTTCCGACGCCGACGCCGAGCCACCGTTGATCAGCACGACAATCGGCTTGCCGTCGATCAGGTCGCCGGGACCGGCGCTGAAGCGGCGGGTTTCTTCCGGATTGCGACCACGGGTCGAGACCACTTCGCCCTGCTGCATGAAGGCATCGCAGACATTGATCGCCTGGTCGAGCAGGCCGCCGGGGTTCAGGCGCAGGTCGAGGACGAAGCCCTTCAGCTTGTCACTCGGCACCTGCTTCCTGATCGAGGCGATGGCCTTTTCCAGATCGTCATAGGTCTTTTCCGAGAAGGAAATGATGCGCAGATAGCCGACATCGTTCTCGACACGGAATTTCACGGCGCGCACGGGAATGATGTCACGCACGATGGTCAGCACGATGGGCTTGGCCGAACCCTTGCGCAGCAGTGACAGCTTGATCGGGGTGTTGACCGCCCCGCGCATCTTGTCGACCGCGTCCTCGAGCTTCATGCCGCGCACCGACTGGCCGTCGATCTCGGAAATATAGTCACCGGCGCGCACGCCGGCCCGTGCGGCGGGCGTGTCGTCGATGGGCGTGATGACCTTGACCAGATCATTGTCGACAGTCACCTCGATGCCGAGACCGCCAAACTCGCCCTTGGTCTGGGCGCGCATGTCCTCGGCATCCTTGGCATTCATGTAGCTGGAATGCGGATCAAGCGAGCTCAACATGCCGTTGATCGCGTTTTCGATCAGCTTGTCTTCCTTCGGCGGCGTCACATACTGGGCCCTGACACGCTCGAAAACGTCCCCGAAGATCGACAGCTCCTTATAGGTGGAGGCTCCGGCTGCTTCCGCAGGCGCCCCGGCCGAATAGATCACGCTCATGGCTGTCGCGCCCAGCAAAGCGCCGACGAGAACCAGGGAAGCCCTACGTATCATTGTGTGCCTTTCCGATGTCTTTGGTGGCCCACCAGGGTTGAGAATCAACCGGTTTGCCGTCCTTGCGAAATTCAATGTAAAGAGTTGGGCGGTCTGTTTCTAGCGCCAATGCCGTCGCGCTGGCCACTCTTTTTTCACCCATCACTGCCAACGGCTCGCCGGAGAAGACGAATTTGCCCTGGGATGTCCGGATCTGGTCCATGCCGGTCAGCACCACATGGAAGCCGTCGCCGGTGTTGAGAATGATCATCTGGCCATAGCTGCGGAACTGGCCGGCAAAGACCACATAGCCATCGGCAGGCGCGGTGACCAGAGCGCCGGAACTGGCCGCAACCGTCACGCCCCGGGCGGGATGGCCGGTGCCGTCATCATCGCCGAAATGGCGCACCAGATCGCCGCTGACCGGCAGGACCAGCTGGTTCTTCAGGTCCGAGAAGGGAATGGCCGGAGCCATGCGGTTCTGGTCGGGATTGGCCAGCGCCTGGTCCTTCGCCTTCTGGCGATCCGCCTCGCTCAGCCGGTTCTGCTTCTCCTCGGCCTGCCGGGCGGCTTCTGCCGCCGAATGGGCGGAAGCAATGTCCTTCTCGAGCGAGGCGATCAGCTCGTCCATGCTCTGGGCGCGGGCCGCAAGCTCTTCGGCCTTTTTCTGCTCGCTCGCGAGATCGGCGGTGTTTTGCGACGACAGGTCCTGATTGCGGGCAATCAGCAGATCCATCCGCCGCTCTTCCTCCAGCCGGTTGGCCATGTCTTCGGTCAGTTTCGACTTTTCGGCGAGAATGTCGGCGCGCAGCGTGGCGAGATCGTTGAGATCGGCAAGCAGGGCTTCGGTCTGGTGGCGCATGCCGGGCACCACGGCCCCGAGCAGGATGGCGCTGCGCACCGAGCCGAGCGCATCGTCCGGCGTCACCAGAAGGGCGGGCGGCGGGTTGCGGCCCATGCGCTGCAGCGCGGCCAGAACCTCGGCCAACAGGCCGCGCCGCTGATGCAGCGACTGGCGGATCGAGGTCTGCCGGATTTCGAGATCGGCAAGCTTCCGGGTTCCGCTGGCAATGCTGTCTTCGAACTGGCGTCGGCGCGTGGCGGATTCGATCACCTTGGCGCGGAGCGCGGTCGTCGTCTGCTGCAGGGCGTTGATGGTGTCCTTGAGGCTGCGGACCTTTTCGTCGGAAAGCGTCATGGATCTGGCGAGTGCGTCGAGTTCGGCCCTTGTCCTGGTCTGTTGCTGGCGCAGGGCCTCCTCTGCATTGGCTTCGGCGGCAGGCCCGGCGACCGCAGGCGCGGTCACCGTTTGCGAAAAGCCCGCGCCTCCGCCCAGAAAAACGCAAGCAAAAGCCGATGCCCCGAAGACAATCGCCAAGCCCAGCTGATGTTTCCTGATCCCTCGCAGAACCGCCATGCCACATTCCAAACAGCACCCGGTGCCTTACCGGTCTTCCGGACCTTTTCGCGATCCGGGCCAAAAGCATGAATCAAGGGTTAAGCTGATTTGTGTCAAAAGGCCACTTAACAATCTGTAACTTGCGGCAGGATGACCACAGGCCAAAGGAGATGCGGTCGCTTCACGCCCGGTGATAGGGATGGCCTGAGAGGATGGTGACGGCCCGGTAAAGCTGTTCGGCGACCAGAATGCGCACCAGCTGGTGCGGCCAGGTCATCTTGCCAAGGTTCAGCACCAGATCGGCCCGCTGCTGCAGCGCCGGGTCGAGCCCGTCGGCCCCGCCGATCACCAGCATCAGGTCGCGCCTGCCCTGGTCGCGCCAGCCACCGAGCGTGTCGGCGAAGGTCTGGCTGTCGAAAGCCTTGCCACGCTCATCGAGAAGCACCAGCAGCGAGGCCTCGGGCAGCGCCTTTTCAATCAGCGCCGCCTCTTCGCGCTTGCGCTGGTCAGAACTGGAGGACCGGCTTTCCGGCACCTCGATCATCCGGGTAAATTCCAGCCCGATGGCTGGTCCGCTCTTCATAAACCGGTCGAGATAGCGGCCCGCAAGATCCTTTTCCGGTCCGGCCTTCAGCCGCCCGACTGCAAAGAGCGTGATCCGCATGCATCATCCTGTCTGGAGGGCGCAGCCCTCAGGGCAACGCAATCTCTGTCAGTGCCGTGTTTCCTCGTCGAGATCCGGCGCGGCCCACATCTTTTCCAGATTGTAGAAGGCGCGGATTTCAGGGCGGAACACATGGATGATGATGTCACCGGTGTCAATCAGCACCCAGTCGCCGGCCTCAAGGCCCTCGACCCGGGCTCCGCCAAACCCGTCATCCTTGAGATCGGACAAGAGGTGTTCGCAGATCGCCGAGACATGACGGCTCGACCGGCCGGAGGCGACGACCATATGGTCGCCCAGCGCGGACTTTCCGGCAATGTTGATGGTGACGATGTCTTCAGCTTTTGAGTCCTCAAGACTGGAGAGGACCAGCTCGAAAGCTCGGGCGGCAGCATCAGCGCCACGTTCCGGGCTTTTCGGGTTGGCGCGGAGCGCTTTTCCCTTGGCGTGTACCGTTGTCAGAGTTTTTCCTTTCCTTTACGACCAGACAGAGGCACGAGGTGCAAGCCGATGGTCGCGGTCTTCTTCGAAACGCGACCAGCACCGCCGAAGCAGCGGCGGAGGCTCAGGTTAAAATAGGCATCATCCCCTTTGGATTTCAAGGCCACGAAGCCATCAGAGCATCGTGCCTTAAGCTATTCATAACATCGCTGCACTATGTTATCATAAAGCGGCTAGTTTGTACGAAGCTTGCCGCCTTCGCGGATCGCGGTCGAGCTCAGTGACGAACGGGGTCCATGCAGGAAGGTCCAGGCTGGTGGTTGCAACCGGCCGAGCTGCCGGGCGTGGCGCTCATCGAGGCGGTGGCGATGAAAGCGTTGCGCCATTTTCGATGACAGATAGGACAGCGTCGCCCCCGGCCGGTCAATGACGGCAATCGGAAAGGTTGCGGCAATCGCCTGCCAGTTCTGCCAGCGATGGAAGCCCTTGAGATTGTCTGCGCCCATGATCCAGATGAAATGCACGCCGGGCTTCAAAGCCTTCAGGCGCGAAAGGATGCGTGCGGTATGGCTGTCACCAAAGGCGAGTTCAAAGGCGGTCACCCTTATGCGGGGATCGCGTGCCAGCTTTTCGCTGTCGGCAATCCGGCGGGCAAGGGGCGCAAGGCCGTTCCGGCTCTTCAGCGGATTGCCGGGGGTCACGATCCACCAGAGCTGGTCGAGCGCCAGCGAGCGCAGCGCGATTTCCGAGACCAGCGCGTGACCGGCATGCGGCGGATTGAAGGAACCGCCGAACAGGCCGATCACCATGCCCTTTTCGGTGTGGGGCAAGGCTAGATAGTGTCTGGCGATCCCCTCCTCGCGCATCGCGGTCAGGCGCGGGTCTGGCCGGTGCCGCGCACCCGGTATTTGAACGAGGTCAGTTGCTCGACACCGACAGGCCCCCGCGCGTGCATCTTGCCGGTGGCAATGCCGATTTCCGCGCCCATGCCGAATTCGCCCCCGTCGGCAAACTGGGTGGAGGCATTGTGGAGCAGGATGGCGCTGTCGATTTCGGTGAAGAACCGCTCGACGACACCAGGATCTTCTGCCACCACCGCCTCGGTATGATGGGAGGAATAGCGGTTGATATGGGAAATCGCGCCGCCGATGCCATCCACCACGGCGACCGAAATGACGGGGGCGAGATATTCGGTGCGCCAGTCTTCCTCCACCGCCGCGATCAGGCCCGGCACGATCTTCAGCACGGTGGCCGAGGCGCGGATCTCGCAGCCCGCCGCCTTCAGCGCGTCGAGGATCGGCCCCAGCATGGTGCCGATGGCACCGCTGTCGATCAGCAGGGTTTCCGCCGCGCCGCAGATGCCGGTCCGGCGCATCTTGGAATTCACCACCACGCGTCTGGCCATGTCCAGATCGGCGGAGGCATCGACATAGACGTGGCAGAGGCCTTCGAGATGGGCAAAGACCGGAACCCGGGCTTCCGCCTGGACCCGGGCAACGAGGCTCTTGCCGCCGCGTGGCACAATGACATCGATGGTCTGGTCGAGACCCGACAGCATCGCGCCGACAGCCGCGCGGTCGGCAACCGGCACCAGCTGGATGGCGGCTTCAGGCAGTCCCGCAGCCTTCAGGCCCGCCACCAGGCAGGCATGGATTGCCCGCGACGAGGAAAGCGAATCCGAGCCGCCGCGCAGAATGACCGCATTGCCGGACTTGAGGCAGAGCGCGCCCGCATCCGCCGTGACATTGGGACGGCTCTCGTAGATCACGCCGATGACACCAAGCGGGGTGCGCACCCGCTCGATATGCAGGCCGTTCGGCCGGTCCCATTCGGCAATCACCGCGCCGACAGGGTCTGGCAGCGCCGCAATCGCCCGGATACCTGCGGCAATCGCGCCGCTACCCTTGTCGGTCAGGGTCAGCCGGTCGATGAAGGAGGCGGCAAGGCCCGATGATACGGCACGGGCGAGATCCTCCGCATTGGCGGCAAGAATATCCGCCGTGGCACTCTCGATGGCCGAAGCCATGGCCGTGAGCGCCTTGTTCTTCTGTTCCGTCGAGGCGATGGAAAGCGCATGGCTTGCCGCCTTTGCCGCAGCCCCCATCTCCTGCATCACCGCAGCAATACCGGTTTCCGCCTTGGTCTTATCCAGCACGCAACACCTCCCGCGCCGTTCCGCGCGCAGCGGACGCGTTTGCGCCCGTCATCACAAGATCATCCCGGTGGATCATCGCCGCCCGCCCGGCATAGCCGAGGACAGCTTCGATCTCTCCGGATTTCCGGCCAAGAATCAGCCGCGCCTCGTCGGCATCGTAGCCGACCAGGCCACGGGCGATTTCGCGCCCGTCCGGCCCGGTGACCGAGACCGTATCGCCCCGGCAGAAGTCGCCTGTCACGCTGCGCACGCCCGCAGGAAGCAGGCTCTTGCCCGACAGCAGGGCCCGTTCGGCACCCTCATCGACACCGAGCGTGCCCGCCGGCTGCAATTGTCCGGCAATCCAGGTCTTGCGCGCCGTCACCGGCGTTCCCGAAGGGGCAAACCAGGAGGAGCGCGCGCCCGCTTCAACGGCCTTCAGGGGGTGATCCGGCTTGCCGGAGGCGATGATCATCGCGCAACCGGCGGAGGTGGCAATCTTGCCGGCGTCGATCTTGGTGCGCATGCCGCCGCGCGACAGTTCCGATGCGGCACCACCCGCCATCGCCTCGATCTCGGGCGTGATGGCGGCGATGGTCTCCAGGAAGCAGGCATCGGGGTCGAGATGCGGCGGGGCGGTATAAAGCCCGTCGATATCCGACAGCAGCACCAGCAGGTCGGCCCCGGCCATGGTGGCGACGCGGGCCGCCAGCCGGTCATTGTCGCCATAACGTATCTCGGTGGTCGCCACGGTGTCGTTTTCGTTGATGATCGGGACGGCGCCAATCTTCATCAACTGGTTCAGCGTTTCGCGCGCATTGAGATAGCGGCGACGCTCCTCGGTGTCACCGAGCGTCAGCAGGATCTGGCCGGCGACAATATCGTGCTTCGACAGGCTCTCCGACCAGGCACGCGCCAGCGCGATCTGGCCGACGGCGGCAGCCGCCTGGCTCTCTTCCAGCTTCAGTGCTCCGGAAGGCAGCTTCAGCACCGATCGGCCAAGGGCGATGGCACCGGATGAGACGACCAGCACGTCGATGCCGTCCGCCTTCAGGGCAGCAATATCGGCGCACATGGCTTCAAGCCAGCGGGATTTCAGCCCGGTCTTGCGGTCGACCAGCAGGGCGGAGCCGATCTTGATCACGATGCGCCGGTGGCTGTTCAGCGCTTTGCGGCTTGCCGTCATCTCAGTCCTCTTGCCCTTCACCATCAAATCCGTCGTCGTCTTCAGCCGCATCCGGCTGGGGGCCGGGCTGCTGCCGGTTCGGCAGTGCCAGATCCTCATCCCGGCCAGCGGCGACGATGATGTCGCGCAGGCCCCGCAGCGCATCGGTCATGCCGGAACCGGTGATTGCCGACAGCAACATCACCGGTTTGCCGCAGGCCTTTTCCAGTTCCCTGGCCTTTTTCTTCAATTCCTTCGGGTCGAGCACGTCAATCTGCGACAGGGCGACGATTTCCGGCTTGCCGATCAGGTCGCCGCCATAGGCTTCCAGCTCATGCTTGACGGTCTTGTAGGCCTTGCCGACCTTTTCTTCCTGCGCCGAGACCAGATGCAGCAGCACCCGGGTGCGCTCGACATGGCCAAGGAAACGGTCGCCGATGCCGATCCCTTCATGGGCACCTTCGATCAGGCCGGGAATGTCGGCCAGCACGAATTCACGACCGTCGATGGTGGCCACGCCCAGATTGGGATGCAATGTGGTGAAGGGGTAATTGGCAATCTTCGGACGCGCCCGGGTGACGGCGGCCAGGAAGGTCGACTTCCCGGCATTCGGCAGGCCGACCAGCCCTGCATCGGCGATCAGCTTCAGCCGCAGCCAGATGGTTTTTTCCTCGCCTTCAAGGCCGGGATTTGCCCAGTTCGGGGCCTGATTGGTGGCGGACTTGAAATGCGCATTGCCAAAGCCGCCATTGCCGCCCTTGGCGAGACGAAAGCGCTGGCCTTCCTTGGTGAGGTCGCAGATCAGCGTTTCGGCGTCTTCCTCGAAAATCTGGGTGCCGACCGGCACTTTCAGCGTCACGTCGTCGCCATTGGCACCCGTGCGGTTGCGCCCCATGCCATGGGTGCCGGTCTTGCCCTTGAAATGCTGCTGGAAGCGGAAGTCGATCAGCGTGTTCAGCCCGTTGACCGCCTCGACCCAGACATCGCCCCCCCGGCCGCCGTCGCCGCCATCGGGACCGCCGAATTCGATGAACTTCTCGCGCCGGAACGACACAGATCCTGCGCCGCCGTCGCCGGAGCGGATATAGACCTTGGTTTCGTCAAGAAATTTCATGGGTGTGCCGTTCGTTCGGTGAAACTGTGGTGAAAAAGCAAGGCTACTCGATATAGCCGCTTGCTGCGGAGGTCAAAGACTAATGCATCCGTGCCTGGATGCCGTTCCGGATAAGACGCGGCAAGGAAGGCACAACCACGCCTTTCCCGGCCTGCCATGCTGCTGCGCGGCTGGCCGGATCTCTTCTGCCAGTCGATTCCGCGACATAATTGCTTTTGCTGGAGGGCAAATGCGTCGGGACTGTCCGCAGGAGCGCGCCAGTTCCGCCGGTTCGCGCCAGGAAGGCGACGATCATCGGACCCCTCCCCAGCTGCGCAGCGAAATCCAGGTCTTGCGGTCGAGCCGGTACCATTCGACCGGCACCGTCGCGCCGAGCGCCTGGCAGGGGACCATCCCGGTTGCCTGAAACTGGAAGCCGCATTTCTGGATGACCCGGCGCGAGCCGATATTGGTGACCCGGCAGCGGGCATCGATCTGGGCGATATCGCGGGTGCGAAACACCATGTCGATCAGCACCTGCGCCGCCTCGGTCATGTAGCCCTGGTTCCAGAACGGTTCGCCCAGCCAGTAGCCGATCTCGACAGTCTGCTCATCGGCGGCCTCGACGCCGCAGCAGCCGAGGAAATGGCCGTTGTCACCGCGGGTAATGGCATAGACGCATTTGCCGATCACGCCCTCTTTCGCCCGGCGCACGAAATCGGCGGCGTCGTTGACCGTGTAGGGATGCGGCATGCGCGATACCATCGTGGCAACATTGGCGTTATTGGCGAGATGGGCAATCGCGTCAATGTCATCGGTGTGGGGCGCACGAAGGACGAGCCGTTCCGACAACAGGACGGGGCAATCGCTGCTTGCCCTTTCCGGCCTTGGCCGCTCTTCCGGGGACCTGGATGGTCCCTCCTTCAACATCAGGTCCTGCATGGTCATATCCTCCTCTGGGGACAAAGAAAAAGGGAGACGGGGCCTTAGCCTCATCTCCCTTTTTCAAGGACTGAACCATGTTGCCTGGGTCAGCCGGGTCGATGAGACGCCGGCTGCTTTTCAAGGCTACCGGCTTTATTCTGCTGCTTCCGCTTTCGGCATCACCGAAACGTAAACGCGGCCATTGGCCTTCGTACGGTAGGCAACATTGCCCGTGGTGAGAGCGAAAATCGTGTGGTCCTTGCCGAGGCCAACATTCTGGCCCGGATGCCACTGGGTGCCGCGCTGACGCACGATGATGTTGCCCGGAATGACGGCTTCGCCGCCGAACTTCTTCACGCCAAGGCGCTTGGATTCAGAATCGCGACCGTTGCGCGAAGAACCGCCAGCTTTTTTGTGTGCCATGGGATATCTCCTTTAACTTGCTCTGGTTGCGAACTTAAGCGGCCACGATGTCGGTGATGCGAACAACCGTGTGGTGCTGGCGATGACCGCGGGTGCGCTTGGAATTCTGGCGACGACGCTTCTTGAAGGCGATGACCTTCTTGCCGCGGTTATGCTCGACTACCTCGGCAATGACCTTGGCACCAGCCACGAAGGGCGCGCCGATCGCTGCATCGGCACCAACGCCGACCATGAGGATTTCGGTGAATTCGATGGATGCGCCGGCGTCTGCCTCAAGCTTTTCGATGGTCAGCACGTCGTTGGCTGCCACGCGGTACTGCTTGCCGCCGGTTTTGATGACTGCGAACATTTTTTATCCTTTCATGTCCGTTACCGGCTCTTCGGGACCAGGCCCCGCGGCCGTCTTTTTACCAGTCCAGTGAATGACGGAACCGGGGAAAACCCCGTTCTGCCGGTGAAGCCCGCATTTGGAAAACGCAAGGCGGTGCGCCACAGGGGGATTACCCCATGCCACGTTGCGAGCGGGATTAAGCGAGAGGACCTGTCCTGTCAAGGCAAAAGGCTCAGGAAAAGCAAAGAACAGGCCTTGCAAGCCCCGATTTTCGCCGCTATGTAACGCCCGCGCTTCAATGGCGCCAACCTGATGCGGAGAAGTGGCAGAGAGGTTGAATGCACCGCACTCGAAATGCGGCATACCCGCAAGGGTATCGGGGGTTCAAATCCCTCCTTCTCCGCCATTTTATCCCTGCCAGAGCCGAATATCCGAGCGCAGCCGCCTTCCGCCTGGCGTCAAATGTCGCAATCGACCGTGGCGCTCAGGGAGGCGATGAACCGGCGGGTACGGTCTTGCACGGGCGCGGTAAAGATCTGTTTTTCTGCGCCACTTTCAACAATGCTGCCGCTGTCGAGAAAGATTACGGTGTCGGCTACGCGTGGGGCGAGCCGGAGGTCATGGTGGCGATGATCATCGTCGTGCCTTCTCCCGCAAGCCTGCTCCATACCTCCACCACTTCCTCGGCAAGTTCCGGATCGAGCGCCGGGGTCGGCTCGTCGCAGAGCAGCACCCGGGGCGAGGGGGGCAGCGCCCGGGCAATCGCCACCCGCTGCTGCTGGCCGCCGGAAAGCGTTGCGGGCCAGGCCCCGGCCTTGTGGGCCATGCCGACCTCGTCGAGCAATTCCATGGCGCGTGCGCGCGCCCGGTCCCATTTCAGCACCGTCACCAGCCCTTCCATGACATTGCCGAGCGCCGTCCGGTGCGGGAACAGCTGGACTTTTCCGCCTCCGACCGCCGGTTGCGGCTGGCCTTGCGGTCGATCTTCGTCGAGGGCCAATGCGTGATCGACAGGGTGGTGCGGGGACTCCAGCAGCGCCGCTTCAGCTATCCCCGTGGCTTTGCCGACAGCGAATATGAAGTTCTGATTGATATTGCACTTGGCCTCACTGACCGGACGATTGCCCGATGCCCGATGCCCGATGCCCGATGCCCGATGCCCGAACGCGGTGGTGGGGCGGAGGACCGCTTCAATCCGCACAGCCGCACAGCCGCGCGGTCACCGTCGCACGGTTGCGCAAGCTTCTCAACCATGCCGCGCTGGAGCGGGCGGAAGCGGGTCTGGCGGGCTGGATCCGGTCAAAATGAGCAGCGCCGCTGGCAAAGGGGCCCCGGCGATGAGCTCCCGATTTACGTAGACTTTGATCAATCCGGCTGGACTTTTTCGATTGTCAAAGCCGGATCGCTGCGATATTAATTTTAGAGATTCGTGATATGGCAGGAAAAACAGCGGCCCGCTGAAAGGCCGTTCTGGCCCGCATTTTGAAACCAGGGGACAATAACCCAGCCCGTGGATGTTCCTCATGGTGAACACAGCGATTTTCAGGACCTATTTCGGCAAGCTTTTGCCCGGCGCAAATGTCCGCAACAGAGCGGGCGCACCGGCCTATCGGCTGACGCCCAGGGAAGCATTGGCGCAATATGCCGTTACCGGCACATTCAACGGCACCTATTATGCCGATGGCGCGGCGCAGCTTGAGGCGGTGAAGGCACTTGCCCTTGAGGTGGAACCGGACTTTCTTGCCCGGCTTGCCATCCATGCCGCCGAAAAGGGTCATATGAAGGATATGCCCGTCGTCCTGCTGGCAATCCTTTCCGGCCTTGAGAGCGAGATCTTTGCCCGTGCTTTCCCGCGCGTGGTGAAAAGCGGCAAGATGCTGCGCGGCTTTGTCCATGTGATGCGCTCGGGTGCGACGGGTCGCAAATCGCTCGGCACGCGACCGAAAAAGCTGGTGCAGGCCTGGCTGGAACAGGCCAGCGTCGGGCAGATCCTGCGCGCCTCGGTCGGCAACCAGCCATCGCTTGCCGATGTCATCCGCATGGTACATCCGAAGCCGAATTCCGGGGAAAGGCGGGCGCTTTATGCCTGGATCGTCGGCAAGCCCCATGACCATGCGGCCCTGCCCGAGGTGGTGAAGGCGCTTGAAGCCTTTCGCCGCGACCCGCAGGGTGACGCTCCTGATGTGCCGTTCCAGTTGCTGACGTCCTTGCCGCTTGAACCCTCGCATTGGGCGGCGATTGCCCGGACAGCGAGTTTCCAGATTCTGCGCCAGAACCTCGTCACCTTTGAACGGCATGGTGTCTTCAAGGATGAGGCACTGACAGCGACGCTTGCCGACAGGCTGGCATCGCCCGCAGACATCAGGTCGGGCAAGGTCTTCCCCTACCAACTGATGATGGCGTGGAAGATGGTGGAGGGCCGGGTGCCGAATGTCCTCTGCGAGGCGCTGGAAGAGGCCATGGAACGGGCGATTGCCAATATTCCGACTGTTGCCGGCACTATCGTACTCTGCCCGGATGTCTCGGGCTCCATGCGTCTGCCGGTAACGGGCTTCCGGCCCGGTGCCACAACTGCGGTGCGCTGCATCGATGTCGCCGCGCTGATGTCGGCCTCGTTCCTTCAGCGCAACCCCGGTGCGCGCATCCTGCCATTCGAGCGGGCGGTGGTGGACGTAACCGTTCGGAGGCAGGATTCGGTGATGACCAATGCGGAGCGGCTGGCAGCCGTAGGTGGTGGCGGCACAAATTGTGCGGCACCGCTGAAGCTGCTTGCCGATGAGCGGGCGAAGGTCGATCTGGTGGTGATCATTTCGGACAACCAATCCTGGGTCGGCGCCGCGCCACCGGGGCAGCCGACGCCGGTTCTGGTCCAATGGTCGCGAATCAAGCGGATCAATCCGCAGGCGCGGCTGGTCTGTCTCGACATCCAGCCGGGCGAAACCTCGCAGGCACAGACGCGGGAGGATATATTGAATATCGGTGGCTTCTCGGATTCCGTCTACGAGATCATCGCGGATTTTGCGGCCAATCGCAACGGCAGCGATGCCTGGGTGAAAATGATCGAGGCGATGCCACTTTAGAGTTTGTAAGGGAAACCTATGGCCCTGACATGCTCCAGCGAGATGACTTTCAGTTTCGCGCTGCCGAAAGCGGTGCGGGATCGTGACGAATGCCGGATGAAACTACAGCCGGATCCCATGGTCGCGGGTTCGAATCCCGCCGGATTGCCCTGTTGGCAATCTGAAGCTCCAAACAGAGCAGGGACGTTTCACCACTTTCGTCGTCACGAACAGACGGCATGGCGAATGCAAAAGGAACTACACGGTCTCAATCAGGTCTGATCCGGCAGGTCATGCACCTGCCTTCCTGTTGAGAAAGGTTTCTTTGACCCCTCGTCGCCATGATTCTTGATGTCACGGCTCCGGATCGGTCCTTTGCCGGTCCTGGGCTCCACGATGTCCTGCCGCGGCGAATGCCTGATGGAACTACATTTCCAATCGGGAATGTCCGGTTGTCCGGGCACCCCAGTTTCATCCCCTCTCGTCGCCGCCGCAGGCATCTGGCCGCCACCTGACAGACAGATGGTCAGCGACACCCATTCACGCATGCAGACCGAAAGGCTGGGGAGTCAGACATACCATGGCTGAAACAATTGCCCGGAAAAATCTGCCGTGAGCAATCCGCAGCTGAAGGATTTGACCGGGCTCGCCATCGGCCAATTCGCCTATGCCGGTACCCTCAAGTTGCCCGGGGAGACGGCGCTCGTGCCCCATCACGGCTCCCGCCCTCCTGATTCCTGCACGCCGCTGCCGGCCAATATTGGTCCGATGCCGAAAACCCCTTGAATGAATGCATGACCCGGTTACTGGAGTCTGTCAGGTTCATTAACCAGGCCCTGCCCCGCTGCGGACGCGCGCGGCAGGATCCAACATGGGAGCGACAAGATGCGGTTGGCCATCCTCCTTGCAGGCGCGTTATTCGCCACCTCGGCATCTGCGGCGGGCGGAGCTTGCGCACTCAAGTCCATCGCCAATTGTGCGACAATGAATGACCTGATCCGGGCGAAAGGTTTCAAGCCGGCGCTGCAGAGCTTTCTCGGGTCGCGCAAGGTGGGCTGGCTCGGCCAAAAACATTCCCTGACCGATGTGGTCGAGGAGGTGCTGGGCGGCGCACCGGATGACACGGTTGTCGTCAGCGCCGGTCTGCGGCGTTTTTCAGCGTCCCGGTACCAGAGCGCCATGGAGCGCGGTTCGGTTTTCGTGTCCGACAGTGGCGGGATCAAGGCTGCGGGCGTGCTGCATTTCAACTGCACCAGGGCCTGTGAGAACACCTATACGCTTTCGATTCTGCTCGGCCGGAAAGACGACGCGCTGGCCGGACAGGTGCGCCAATGGGCGGACGAGCAGATGCAGCACAACAAGGAGGCGGGTTTTGATGCGGAAACCACGCTAATCGCACGGGTAGAGCTGCTGGAAACCCGGCCCTGATGCCGGAGATCTGCATCAGCCCTTCAGTCCGCCTTCCCTCTCCAGAAATGCAATCACCTCATCAAGCCCTGTCTGGCGGAGAAGGTCGGTGAAGACATGGGGCCTGGTGCCGCGCATTTTCTGCGTGTCTGTCTCCATCACCTCCAGATCCGCCATCACAGAGAGCCTGTCAGGTTCATACTGAACCAGACAGGCTCTAATTCCCTTTGTTTTCGTTTGTCTTTTCGCGCAAACAAGTTTGCGCGGGAAAACCGGATTCCAAACACAAAACTTCGTTTGCGTGTTTTCCCTGACAAACGCGAGAGCGAGAGATCGACCAGATCGGGCGAAAAGGTGGCGGCGAGATTGATCGAGGCATCCGCGCGGATCGCGGTATGCGGGCAGCCGCAGGTCTCGACGCAGATGATCCGCTCCTCGGGCAGCGTCGTCTTGCCGGAGCCGGGAGGGCCACCGATGCCGATGCGCAAGGGCCATGGCTGGAGCCGGCAGGGCGGTCGGGGATCATCTGGGAAAAATCCTCGGTTGCTGGAATTCGTGGCGCATCGCGGCGATGTCGCTGCCGATGGAGGCACCGCCGAGATCATCGAGCGTTGCCCTCGCCCTTTCGGCAAAACTGGCACCAAGCGACACGCTTTCCTGCCAGCGCTCCGGCGACGAGGCCAGCGCCAGCTGGTTGATATCAACCATGGTCCCGGGGGTGCAATTGGCGATCAGGACGGCGTCGTTCCAGCCGGAACCATGGCGGATGAGGTCGCTGATCCAGTCGAACAGGGTCCCGGCATCGGTGATCCCGCCTTCTGCAATCGCCCATTCCGGCCCGTGCGATCAGGCAAAGGAGCCTGTCGGAAAGGCGGGCGACAGGAAATTCAGGAGCAGGTGGTCCGGCTCAATCGTCATTCCCGCCCCCATCATCGGCATCGTTGTTGTGGAGATGCGGCCTGTCGGGTGCGTGCCGGTGTCCGGGCTCATGCCGGTGCCCATGGCTTTCGGTCAGGGAATAATCATGCTCGAAACCGATCTCCTGATGATAGGCCCCGGGCTCGGGTGTAAAGCTTTCACGTATCTCGGCAACCACGGCCCCCTGATGTTCCAGCATATGGGCGATCACGTGATCGGGCCGGATCAGGATTCGGTTTTCCTCGATCTGCGCGTCGAGATGGCGGTTGCCGATATGCCAGGCAAGCGCCATCAGCGCCCGCGGCGAGGCGGCGGTGATCTGAAGCAGGCTTTCATGGGCGGCGAGAATCTCGACCAGTGCGCCATCCTCCAGCACCAGGCAATCGCCATCGGCAAGCTGCACGGCCTTTTCCAGATCGACCAGCACGGCGGTGCCGTCATTCAGCGTCATCCGCTTGCGGCGGATATGCCGGTCCTGGGCATCGAGCGTCAGCTTGAATTGCGGGGTGCCGGTCACGTTGGCGGCGCGGAGATAGGTAATGGCTTTCTGGGGCATGGCTAGAGCAGTTTCCAATCTGATTGGATCATTCTGTTGGCTCAAACCGGGGTTCCCCCGCACACAGATTGTTCGCGGGGGAACGCCGGTTTCAGCCAATCCTTCGGGCGGACTGATTTATCGCGAATTCCATCGGCCTTCGCCTCGACCTTATATCAGGATATGTCCTTCGGCGAAGTCCTCGATCCAGGCAAAAATTCCACCCGGAGAAGGGGCAAGCCAGATCGCAAACTGCTCCAGAACAGGAAATGGCGCCGGCTCATCGGCAGGCTGTCAGCAGGCGCAGATCAGAATCTCGCCATCGGCGTCGGCATCGACGCATTGGGGTTCCCCACCGGTAACGCCGCAATGCTGTCGCCCATCACCACCAGATCCGCCCTGCAGCCTGTCAGGTTCAGATAGAACCTGACAGGCTCCGAGCAAATTGGTTTCGTTTGTCTTTTCGTTCAAACGAGTTTGAGCGCTCAAACAAGTTCGAGCGGGAAAACCGGATTCCAAACGCAAAACTTCGTTTGCGAGTTTTCCCTGACAAACTCTAAAATGCAGGTGACTACAGCACCGGATCGGCCCGCTGGTTCGGTTCGAAAGGGCCGGTGACATCCAGCAAGGCGGCCCCTTTCCTGCGGCAACGGGTGAAAGACGCACGGGCAGGCGGCAGCTGTTGTGGTTTCGGCCCCGCGAGGTCGCTATTTCCTCAATCACGGGCATTTTCAGGAGGAGGGTCTTGCGGCAATTTCCTGTTTGCGGCGGGCGACGAAGGCGTCCAGTTCCTCGTCTATGGCGGGGTCGAGAGCCGGTTGCGTGTAGTTCTCGAGCAATTCTTTCCAGATCCGGTGGGCGCGTATGGTTGCCGAATGCCCGCCGGAGTCCGACCAGTTTTCGAAATTGCGCCAGTCCGACAGCATCGGCTCGTAGAAGGCATGTTCGAAACGGGAAAGCGTGTGACCGGTGCCGAAGAAATGCCCGCCGGGTCCGACCTCGCCGATTGTCGAGACGGCCATGGTCTCCTCGTCAACGGTGATGGGTTCGAGGAAGCTGCGCATCATCTGCAGCATTTCCGCGTCGAGGATCAGCTTTTCGAAGGAGGCGGTGAGCCCGCCCTCCAGCCAGCCTGCCGCATGCTCGATCAGGTCGACGCTGCCAAGCACCGTGCTCCACAGCGACATGCCGGATTCATAGGCGGCCTGCGCATCGACCAGATTGGAGGCGGTGACATTCGACGAGCGGAACGGCACGCCATAGCGCCGGGCAAGCTGGCCGGAGGCGATCTGCGCCTTGGCATATTCCGGCGTGCCGAAGGCTGGTGATCCGGTGCGCATGTCGACATTCGAGGTGAAGCCGCCATAGAGCACCGGTGCGCCCGGCGACACCAGCTGGGTCAGGACCATCAGGGCGACAGCCTCGGCATTCTGCTGGGTCAGCGCCCCGGCGATGGTCACCGGGCTCATCGCCCCCGACAGGGTGAAGGGGGTCAATGCCAGCGGCTGCCCGGCGCGCGCCATCGCACAGAGCCCTTCGCCCATCGGAATATCGAGCCGCAGCGGTGAGTTGGAATTGATGACGGTGAGCGTTGCCGGGTTCCGGCGCAGCTCCTCGCGGCTTTGCTGCAAGGTGATCGACAGCATGTCGATGGCATCCTCGACCCGGTAGCCGCCCAGTGCCCAGCATTGCCAGTTCTTGTCGGTCAGGCGGATGGCGGCCAGGTAGAAGTCGAGATGGCGACTGTCGGGTGGCAGGTCGGTCGGTTCGCAGGGGCAGCCGCCTTCCTGGTGGAGGATATTCAGCTGCTGGACGACCTTTATATAGTTGCACATGTCGGCATGGGTGCCCGCCCGCCGCCCGCGTTCGATGTCGCTGACAAAGGCCGGCCCGCCGGTCGAGGCGAAGATCAGGCTGCCATCGCCCACCGTCAGGTTGCGGGCGGGATTGCGGGCCTGCAGCGTGAAGCGGGAAGGCACGGTGCGGATCGTCTCAGCAATCATTTCTGGATCGAAACGAACACGCTGGCTGGCCTCGTCCACGTCGCAGCCTGCGCGCTTCAGGATCGCCCGGCTTTCGTCATGCATGATTTCCATGCCGGTTTCGGCAAGCAGCCGCATCGATGACAGATGGATCGCCTCCACCTCGTCGAGGCTGATGATTTCGAATTTCGGATAGCGGTTGATCACCGCGCCGAACGGCATCTGGCGCACGCCGGTGCCTGTTGCCGCCCGCCGTTCGCGTCGGCCTGTTGTGCTCCGCGCCATCCTGGTCCCTTCCATGTCATTTCGCATTTGCCTGACATCCCGGATCATCGGTGACCGCGGCCTGCGGTCCGGTCACCGAAGCCGTTCTCAAGCCTTTGTAAAGCGGGTGATGTCGAGGTAGCCATCGGCCAGAATGCAGGGCTTCAGCCCTTCGCGCACCACGGCGGCAAAGGTTTCATGGGTGAGGAAGACGAAGCCGCCGGATTCCTCCATCAGGTCCTGCATCTTCTTGTAGATCTCGCCACGCTTGGCCTGATCGGTTTCGGCAATGCCCTGCTGATAGAGGGTTTCGAATTCGGCGCTGTCGAATTGCGACCAGTTGTAGACGCCGATCTGCGACGGGCGGAACCAGGTCAGATTTTCGGACGGGTCGACGCCACCGGCAAAATTCATCAGCACCATTTCCAGCGACTTCCAGCCGTCACCTGCCGTCTTGTCGCCGAGTGTCCAGTAGACGCCTTCGTCATAGGTCTTGATGTCGACGGTAATGCCGACGGCACCGAGCAGCGCCTGGACGATCTGGCAGGTCAGCTGGCTGGTCTTGTCGTTGAGTGCGGCAAGTTCGATGGTGACACCGGAGATACCGGCCTCGTCGAGCAGGGACTGGGCCTTTGCCGGATCTGCCGGATAGAGGATCTGGTCGCGATGCCCGACAAGTGCGGGCGGCACCACGCCTGTTGCCGGTTTTGCCAGGCCGGAATAGGAGCCCTGCATGATCTGCGAGACGTCAACCGCATACTGGATCGCCCGGCGCAGCTTCTCGTCCTTGAATTTCGGATTGCCGAGATTGATCGCCAGCCAGGCAAACCGGTTGCCATCCATTTCGATCAGGGTGCTCTTTTCCGGCAGCCTGGTCCTGTAGGTGGCAAGCGTGTTCAGGCTGATCTTGGCATAGTCGACGGCTCTGGATTCGTAGGCGAGCGCGGCGGAATCGTCGTCGGTAACCACCTCAAACCGGATCTTTGGAAATGTCGGTGGCGTGCCCTTCCAGTCGGGATTGGGTTTCAGCGACAGGCTTTGTTTCGGCACCCATTTGTCGATCAGGTACGGGCCCGCGGCAGCGGCGACCTCGGTGGTAAACTTGCCGCCTGCGGCCTCCACGGCCTTCTTGCAGACGATATGGCCCATGTAATAGGGCAGGGTCGTCACCCAGATTGGCGATGACGGGTTTTTCAGGTGGAGGATGCCGGTGCGCTCGCCGGTGACTTCCACCTTGTCGAGGGCTTCGAACGCATAGGCCCAGGCCGAGGCATTGGCGGGATTGGCGACCCGCTCGAAGGAAAATTTCACATCTTCTGCCGTTACCGGGCCAAAGCCACCGCTCCAGACCAGCCAGTCCTCCAGTTCAAAGGCAATTTCGGTCGGGGACTTCTGTTCCAGCTTGCGGGCGGCATAGGGTTTCCAGGACACGCCTTCGCGCACATCGTTCAGCCGGTTCAGCGAGACAAACAGGCAGCGCCCGATTTCCTCCTCCAGCAGGCCAGTCTGGAAGGCCGGGTCCAGCACCTGGATATCGGAGGCGCCGCGCACCACGAGCGTATCGCCATCGACCGCATAGGAAAGGCCAGGCCGCATCGCGAGCGTCGTCAGGCCGGCTGCGGCGGCGAGGATGAACTGTCGTCTGTCAAGCATGCTATCGGCTCTGGTCATGGCTGCGGTTCCCTCTGTTCCTGTTCAGGTCGGCATTGCTTCTCTATCGGTGTCATGGTCGGTTGGTGGTGCCGCCAGCGGAAAGTGGCAGGCGACCCGGTGAGTGGGCGACAGGCTTGTCATTTCAGGAGCTTCCACCCGGCAACGGTCGCGCACATGGCGGCAGCGGGTGTGGAATTCGCAACCGGCAGGCCGGCGCAGCAGGCTCGGCACCTCGCCCAGAACCGGCGGTTCGCTGCGGCGATGGCCGGGGTCCGGCACCGGCTCTGAGCTGATCAGCGCCGCACTGTAGGGGTGGCGGGGGGCGGCGAAGATGTCCCGCGGCAAGCCGCTTTCGACCACCCGTCCGAGATAGAGAATGACGATCCGGTCGGCGACATGCCGGGCGACCGAGAGATTGTGGGTAATCATCAGGAATGCAGTGTTATGTTCAGCTCTGATATCCTTGAACAGGTTCAGCACCCCGCCCTGGACGGAAACGTCGAGGCCCGCCGTCGGCTCGTCGGCGACGATCAGTTTCGGCAGGCCCGAGAGGGCACGGGCCACGGCTGCCCGCCGCGCCTGGCCGCCCGAAAGCGCATGCGGAAAGCGGGAGAGAAAATGTCGGCCAAGCCCCGCCGACCGGGCAAGGGCTGCGATGTCCTCCGGCCCGGTGCTGCCCTCGCCCAGGATGCGGCGCGGCTCGGCGATGATCGAGCCGATCCGCTGGCGGGGATCGAAAGAGGAGACGGGATCCTGAAACAGCAGTGCCGATTTCTGCCGGATGGTGCGGAAATTCCGGTTTTGAAAGCCGGGCAGGGGCGTGCCTTCGAAGGTGATGGAGCCGGAGGAGGGCGTGACAAGGCCAAGCAGTGCCCGGCCGAAGGTGGTCTTGCCCGAACCGCTTTCGCCAACCATGCAGACGATCTCGCCGGGACGGATGGCCAGCGACACGCCGCAGAGGATGTCGATGCGCGGGGTGCGGCGGAAGGACGGGAAGCTGCGCCGTGCGGGCAGGCTGACGGTGAGGTTGCTTGTCTCGATCAGGGGCGTGTCGCTCATGCCGCACTCCTGTGGCAGCGGCTGCGATGCTGCGGCACTGCTCCCGCCGACCAGTCCGGCAGGCGCGTGCGGCAGAGCTCGTCGGCCTTGCCGCAGCGGCTGGCAAAGCCGCAGCCGGTGCCCCCGGGGCGGGGGACATCCCCGGCTATCACCGGCAGATGCCCGGTGCCCGGGGCAATCAGCGCCGGCTCGCAGGCCAGCAGCGCCTGCGTATAGGGGTGGCGTGGTGCGCTGAAGATCGCGCCAACAGGGCCTTCCTCGACGATCCGTCCGGCATACATCACCGCCACCCGGTCGCAGATTTCGGCAATCACGCCGAGATGGTGGGAGATCATCAGGATCGAGACGCCGAATTTGCCTTTCATCTCCCGCATCAGATGCAGGATCTGCGCCTCCATCGTCACATCAAGCGCGGTGGTGGGTTCGTCGGCGATCAACAGCGCGGGCTGCATCAGCAGGGCGGCAGCGATTGCCACCCTTTGCAGCATGCCGCCTGAAAACTGGAAGGGATAGGCGGAAAGCTTGGCCGCCGGATCGGGAATGCCGGTCTGTTCGAGCATGGCGATGATCCGCGCCCGCTTTTCCGCCTTGCTGGCGGTGCGATCCCGCCAGAGAAGGTCCAGCAATTGCTGTCCGAGCGTGTGGATCGGGCTGAAGGCGGTCATCGGGTTCTGGAAGATCATCGCCGCCACGGGACCGCGCAGCTCGGTCAGCGCACCGGGGCCAGCCGTCAGCACGTCCGTGCCGGTAAGCCGGAAGCGCTCGCCGGTCACCACCGTTCCCTTTGGCAGCAGGCCGGGGATAGCATGGGCGAGCGTGGATTTGCCGGAGCCGCTTTCGCCGATCACTCCCATCACTTCGCCGGGGCGGATCTGGAGATCGACCGCGTCGACGGCCGGAATGATGCCGCCGTAGCGCACCGAAAGACCTGAAATGTCGAGGACGGCGGGCGTGTCGGTTTCATGGGGCCGGTCGGGGGGGCTGCTCATGGCTGGCGCTCCCGCCGCAACTTCGGGTCGAGCGCATCGCGCAGCGCCTCGCCGAAAAAGGTAAAGCCGATGGTGGCAAGGATCAGCGGCACGCCACCGGCAATCACCGGCACCGGGGTATTGCGGATCACGGCGAAACCGTCGGAAAGGATATTGCCCCAGCTCGGGATCTGCGGCCGGACGCAGAGGCCGAGGAAGGACAGGCCCGCTTCCAGCGTGATGACTGTCGATATGTCGAGACAGGCGAGGATCAGCAGCGGCCCCGCCACGTTGGGCAGCAGATGCAGGAACAGGATGCGGACGGTGCCGGCATCCATCGCCTGTTCGGCGCGGATGAAATCCCGTGCCTTCAGGCCCAGTGTCTGGCTGCGCACCAGCCGCGCATAGCTTGGCACCGAATAGAGCACGATCACCAGAATGACGGTGGAAATGCCGGGTCCGAGCAGCACCACGACGGCAAGGCCGAGCATGATCATCGGCAGCGAACTGAAACTGTCGAAGACGAGGATCATCAGGCTGTCGAGCCAGCGTGGTCCATAGCCGGCGATCAAACCGAGCGGCATGGCGGCGGCGAGCGACAGGGTCAGCGCCGACCCGGCCACCGTCATGGCGGTGCGGGTGCCGACCAGCACCCTCGAGAAGAGGTCGCGACCAAGCTGGTCGGTGCCGAGCAGATGGGCAAGCGACGGGTCCGCCAGCCTCTCCCTGACATTCAGCGCCAGTGGATTATAGGGCGCAAGCAGCGGCGCGAAGGTGGTGACCCCCAGGATCAGCAGCACCAGCAGCGTGCCGATGCCGCCAAGCGGCGAGAGCACCACCAGGGCCGCGACCCGCCCCGCCTTTGCGAGCCGTCCCGGTTCGTCCTGCCTGTCTGCGGCCATTGTGGTCATCGCCATCTACAGGGCACTCCTGATGCGGGGATCGAGCCAGGCGGAAACCAGATCGGCAAGGATCATGCAGAGGAGATAGAGGGCCGAGGTGACCAGCACCGTGCCCATGACGACGGGAAAGTTGCGCGAGATCACCGCATCATAAGTGAGCTTGCCGAGCCCCGGACGGGAGAAGACGATTTCGGCAAAGACCGAACCGGAAAGCAGCCCGCCAAAGCCGATGGCGAGCACCGATATCACCGCCAGCAGCGCCTGTTTCAGGGCGTAGCGATAGAGGATGGCCGAAGGCGGCACGCCATAGGCGCGAAGCGTGCGGATATGGTCCTCGCCCATCGCCTCGATCATCGCGGCGCGTACCAGCCGCGAGACATAGCCGACCCAGCCAAGCCCGATGGCAAAGGAGGGCAGGATCAGGGCGCGGGCCTGGCTGAAGAGGTCGCCCGGTTCGCCCGCACCGATGGCGGGCAGCCAGTTGAGGCTGACGGCAAAGACCAGCAGCGAATAGAGCGCCACCACGAAGGAGGGCACGGCAACGAAGGCAATCGAGACCAGCCCGATCAGCCAGTCGCCCCACTTGCCGTGCTGCACGACGGCAAGGCAGCCGAGCAGCATGCCAAGCGCCACCGCCCAGACAAAGCTTGCCACCGCCAGCATCACGGTAAAGGGCAGGACATCGAGGATCATCGCCAGCACCGGGCGGCCGCTCCAGACATCGAGACCGAGATTGCCGACCGCAAGCCGTCCGAGATAGAGTCCGAGCTGGTCGATCAGCGGCCGGTCGAGCCCCATCAGATGGCGGAAAGCCTCGCGCATCTCCGGCGTCGAATGGGGTCCGAGTGCCACCACGGTCGGATCGCCGGGGATCAGATGGATCATCAGGAACAGCAGATTGGCGACGACGAACAGGATGACGATGGCCAGTGCCGTGCGGCGCAGCAGGTAGAAGGTCATGGGTCCGCCCTCCGCCTTGCCCGGTAGGGCACCGCACTTATCGGGTTCAAAGGTGATCGCGGTCGATCCATTCGCCCCCCTCCTTCGAAAACAGGAGCTGGCCACGGTCGCGCACCTCAAGTTGCCAGTCGAGGCGGAATCGCCGTGCCTCGCAGCTGAGGGTCACCCGCGACACGGCTTCCGCATCTGCGTCTCCCGCCTTGTAGCCAAGCGTCCAGCCGGTCACGACCCTGGCCGAGAGCGGATCGCCTTCGACGATCTCCATCCGGTCGACGACCCGGGCCGAGGTAATGGTGGCACGGTCGGTCAGGTGCTGGGTGCCGAAATCGCTGGTGAGCGTCACGGTCTGCCGCCCGCTGGCGCCGTCGACGAGCGTTTCGCGGTTGTGAAATTCCGGCACCAGCTCCTGCGAAGGCACCGGCGGCGCGGTTTCGGCGGGCGGAAACCGGATATCCGTGTCGGTGGCGCGGGGTGCGCGTACCGGCAGTGACAGCGTTCCCGTGCCGGTGTCCACCGACAGGGTGGGCAGTTCCGGCAATGGGACGAGGATCGGCCAATGCTGGGTGGCCAGCACCAGTCGCACCCGGTTGCCCGCCGCGATCCGTCGCCCGAGATGGTTCAGCTCGAGCCGGATTTCCACCTTTTCACCGGGCTTGAGCGGTGTCGGCTTGGCATGGCTGGCGCGATGGGCAAGGTTGAGCGCGCCCCAGGTGAGGAGCGTTGACGTGCCGTCCGGCCAGACCTCGGTGAGACGCGCGACCAGCATCGCCTGTGGCCGGTCGCTCGACAGCGTCACCGACAAAGCGGGCGCACCGAGCAGGACGAGGTCTTCGGTGAGCGGCGTACTGTCGAAGGCGAGGCCGAGCCCGTCTTCGCGGCGCTGGCCGACGGCCATATCCGGCACTTCGCCGCCATAGCCTCCATAACGCCCGCAGTCGCGCCCCGCCGTCACTGGCGAGGAGACCGGCAGGGCGCTGCCGGGCCGCGGCCGGTCGCCAAGGCCGCTTTCGTTCAGCCAGAGGCTCCGCATCTCGACATGTGGCGACGGCCAGCCGGGTTCGCCGACGAAGTGACCGGGATGATCGGCATAAAAGGGGGCGGGCCGGTGCGGATCGCTGATCCAGGCCTGATAGGCGGGTTCGTCCATGATGCCGGTGTCTTCGCCGAGCAGCCAGTGCTTCCACCAGCGGATCGCCTCCTGCAGATAGCCGATGGCGGGGCCCGGTGCGCCGAGAAAGGGATAGGCATGGCTCCATGGTCCGACCAGTCCCCTGGCGGGACCCGGAAGGCCGGCAAGCAGCCTGGGCACGGCATTGGTATAGGTGTCATCCCAGCCGCTAATCGCATAGACCGGGATCCGGATCGCGGAAAAATCCTCGCAGACCGAGCCCTGCTGCCAGTAGGCATCGCGGCGCTGGTGTTTCATCCATGTGGAAGACCAGCAGGAGGCAGCCTCAAGCCGCTCCATCCACATGGCCCGCCAGCGCTCGCCGACGATCTGGGGATCGGGCGGCAGGGCCCCGAGCGCCAGGATGAAGGAGGACCACATCGCATCTTCCGTCAGCAGCGCGCCGCCGAAATAATGCACGTCATCGGCATAGCGGTCATCCGAGCAGCAGAGCGCGATGACCGCCTTCAGGGCGGGCGGCCTTCGGCTTGCCACCTGAAGAGCATTGAACCCGCCCCAGGAAATGCCGGTCATGCCGACCGCGCCGCTGCACCAGTCTTGAGCGGCAAGCCAGGCGATGATCTCGACGGCGTCCTGCTGTTCCTGCACGGTATATTCATCGGAAAGCAGGCCTTCGCTGTCGCCGGAACCGCGAATGTCGACCCGGCAGCAGGCAAATCCATGGCCGGCTATATAGGGATGCATCTTCATGTCGCGAAACACCGTCCCGTCGCGACGGCGGTAGGGGATAAGCTCGAGAATGGCGGGGACAGGCGCATCCCCCGCATCCTTTGGCAGCCAGATTGTGGCTGCGAGCCTTGTCCCGTCGGCAAGCGGAATGAAGACAGGATCAAGGCAGGCAATTTCGCGGGGGAAGGTGTCTGGATCTCGGACTGTCATCTGTTCCCCCTCCTATTCCGCAGCCAGCGTCAGGGGAAAGCCGTCGATCTGGTCGACAACCGGCGTGTCACGCCGGTAGGGCAGGGCGGGGCTCTGCTCGCCCAGCGCCCGGGCATGGAGATGGCCGCTATGGACCGCATGGACAATCGCCCCCGGCGACAGTGCGTCTCCGATCACCTGCACGGATTTGATGCCCGCCGCGCGCCAGTCCGCCTCCCGGGCGGCGAGCGCATCGGCAAGTTCGGAATTCGGCAGTCTGAGACCGGTGATCAGCAACGAGCGGCAGGCCAGGGTGCTGGTCTCGCCGGTAAAGATATGGCGCAGCGTTGCCTGTTGCCCGTCGAAGCCGGTGATGAGGCTCAGAGTCGTCACCGGGATCTGACGCCCGGCAAGCGCCCGGGCGACCAGCGGCAGCTCGTTGGTCATGATCGTCCAGGCCGAAGCATGGCCGGCCGGCGTGACATAGTGGACCGCATTGCCCTGCCGGGCGAGATGCTCGGACAGAACGCCGCCGTAATAGTAATTGTCGAAATCGAAGACCAGCGTCGGCCCCTCCGGCAGCCGCCCGGCGGCGATGTCGTCGGGGGTGAAGACGGCGGGATGGTCGAGATGGCCAACCGGGATTTCCATTGCCGAATAGAGCATGGTCGTCCAGCGCGCGCCGGTTGCCAGCATGACCCGGTCGGGGGCAAGTTCCAGGATCGCGTCGACATCCATCCGGCTATCGCTGAACAGCGAGACCCCGGGCATTTCCCGCAGGCGACCGAGCCGGTAGTCGACGACCCGGCCCCAGGCGGCAAGGCCGGGAAGGCCGCGTTCGAAGCCCAGCCGCCCGCCGAAGCTCTTCGCCGCATCGGCCACCGTCACCTCATGTCCGGCACGGGCAAGCGTCAGGGCGCATTCCAGTCCGGCAGGCCCGGCGCCAACCACCAGCACCTTTTCGCGGAGCTTTGCGACGGAGACCTTTTCCGGGTGCCAGCCGCGCCGCCATTCCTCGCCTGCGGTCGGGTTCTGGGTGCAGCGGACCGGTACGCCATCGTGCCAGCTCGATATGCAGATATTGCAGCCGATGCATTCCCGGATTTCGTCCACCCGCCCGTCACGGATCTTCAACGGCAGGAACGGATCGGCAATCGAAGGCCGCGCCGCTCCGATGAAGTCGAGCACGCCCCGGCGGACCTGCGACACCATCGTATCGGGCGAGGTGAAGCGCCCGACGCCGACCACCGGTTTCCGGGTCAGGCTCCTGACGAAATCCACGGTGGGCTCGTGGCTGCCTTCGCCGGTAAAGCGCGAGGCGGAACAGTCGGTCGGGCTTGAATCCATCTTGACGTCGAAGAGGTCGGGCACATCGGAAAGCAGCTCGATCAGTTCATGAGCTTCCGACGGCTGGTTCTGGCCGGGCCGGCCGCGCAGTTCCTCAAGGCTGACCCTGAGGGCGACGCCGCAATCCTTGCCGACCGCGTCCTTCGTCACCTCGATCATCTCGCGCACGAAGCGCACCCGGTTGGCAATCGACCCGCCATACTCGTCGGTGCGATGATTATATTCCGGCAACAGGAATTCGTAGCCGAGATAGCCCATGCCGGCATAGACATAGACGATGTCGAAACCGGCGCTGCGCGCCTTGCGGGCCGCCTCCGCCTGCCATTTGAGGACGGCACGGATATCCGCCTTGTCCATGATGCGCGGACGCATGTTGCCCATGAAGCCCACATGGGTCGCCATCCACGGAATGCCGGATGGCGAGATCGGCGGCAGGCGCGAGGCGCGGTTCATCACCGAGGCACCACCGTGCCACAGCTCGACCGCCGCCAGCGCACCGTGCCGGTGCACCGCCTCGGTCATCAGGGCATGGGCCTTGATGTCATTGGCGTCCCAGAGCGTTGCAAAGGGCAGCGGCGCATCGTCGGAGGTGGGATCGATCGAGCAGGCCCCCGTCGAGATCACCCCCCAGCCGCCTTCCGCCTTCATTTCGCGAAAGCCCGCGCGCACCCTTGGCAGCGCATTGGTCATGCCGCTCGCATGGGGAACCTGATAGAAACGGTTGGGTGCGGTGACCGGCCCGATGCGGACCGGCTCAAACAGTATGTCATAGCGGCTGTCCCGTCCCATCGTGTCCTGTCCTCGTTCCCCGGAGCCTTGTGTTTGGCCTCTCGTTGATTGAAGATTAGGCAGGAAAAAAACCGGATGCAAGAGAAATTATTGGATCGGATAATATCTCTTGAAATGTTATAAATAACATATAGATGGATGATTTCAGAAAGGCCTCCATGAGGATCTTTCCCCGTCAGCAAGGAGGCTTTCGTGGCCCTGAAGACAAAACAGGCGGCTCGTCCGCGCGCCCGGTTTCGCCGGGAGAGCCCGGAGGACCGTCGCCGGCAGCTCGGTGAAGCCGCACTGCGCTGCATCGTCAAGCATGGCAATGCCGGCGTATCGCTGCGCCAGATCGCGGCGGAAGCCGGCGTGACACAGGGACTGATCACCCACCATTTCGGCGAGATCAACGAACTCGTCGCCTATGCCTTCGACATCATGTCCGATGGTCTGCTGGCCAGCATCATGGGCGCGGTGGAACAGGCAGGGCCGGACCCGCGCGAAAGGCTGAAGGCCTTCATCGCGGTCTCCTTCTCGCCCCTGATGTTCGACAAGGATGTGCTTGGCGTCTGGGTGGTATTCTGGGGGCTGATCCTGCATTCACCCCGGATGAGTTCGTCGCAACAGGCGGAATATTCCGCCTATCTGAAGACCGTGGAACAGTTGATCCTCGATTTTGCCGCCGCCGACGGTTTCGAAATCGGCGATGCCCGGCTGACCGCCGTCTCCTTTACCGCGCTGATGGACGGGCTGTGGCTCGCCTGGTGCCTGAACCCCCATACCTTTTCACCGGAAGAAGGCATCCGGATCTGCAATGGCTGGGTGGAGGGCCTCCGGCGGGGTGCGAAAATCTGAAGCCGGCAGCGCAGAATTGCGTGACACAGCTTCTGGCATGGAGCGGCCGGACACGTCGCCCGGCTGTATCGAAAATATCTGTTAAATAAGATCTGTTGATATGGAATAACTAATTATTATATAATTATTGCCATAATAGTTATAATGAAAAGCTATCAGGGTGGCCCTTATGAAAATCTGTCGTTTCCTGCAGGACCGCTCCGGCAATCTGGCCATCATCACCGCGATTGTCGCCTTTCCCCTGATCGCGGCAACGGGGCTGGCGATCGATCTCAACGCGGCCATCAGCGCCAAGGCCGAAATCCAGCAGGTGGCGGATGCTGCGGTTCTGGCCTCGGCTGCCAGCAACCTGTCGACCTTTGCCGACATCCATGCCGCAACCGAGAAATACTTTCGGGCCAAAGTGCCAACAACCCTGGCAAAGAATGTGCAGATCCGGGAAATCTCCTATTCTGCGGATCGCAAGATCAGGCTGGATGCCAGTGTGAAGGTTCCCCTGTCGCTCGGGTCCATCGCCTATCCCGACGGCTTTTCCGTCAACATCCTGGCGGAGGCACAACAGGGGTCTGTCGCAAGGATCGAAATTGCCATGGTGCTCGACAATACCGGCTCGATGGCGGGCCAGAAGCTTGCCGACCTGAAGGCGGCGGCCAATGGCCTGCTGACCGTCTTTGAGAACGCGAGGAACCAGAATGCGCGCTTCTCGCTGGTTCCCTTCTCGAACTATGTCAATGTCGGATTGGCCAATCGCACCAAGCCCTGGCTGTCGGTCATGAACAATTACAGCATCACGCAACGCATATGCACCACGACACGGCAGATCATTTCAAAATCCGGCTGCGTCATGGTCCGCCAGATTGGGTATACGGATGGTGTCCCCTACAATTACTACATTGAACAGTGCAGAAGCTATACCTATGCCGATCCGGTGACCACGTGCGGCAATGTCACCACCAAATATTCCTGGAGTGGCTGCGTCGGCTCCCGTTCTGCTCCTTTCGATACGCAGGATGGCGGCTCCTCCGAGAAATATCAGGGGATCATGAACACCTCCTGCGGTTCTCAGATCTTGCCGCTGACCAATAATTTCGTAGCGCTGCGCCGCTCCATCTCCTCGATGATCGCCCAAAACGAAACCTACATTCCGGCAGGCATTCTCTGGGGCTGGAATACATTGTCAACGGCGGCTCCCTATTCCGAGGCGGCCGCCCCGTCGACGGATCTGAAGAAATACATGATCGTCTTCACCGATGGCGACAATACCCTGCGCTCGACCGTACCGTTGCATGTCAGCGATTTCACCGACCCGGACGCGACCTTCGGTGCTGCCGGAACCAGCACCATGCTGGCGACCTGCACCAATGCCAAGGCGGCGGGGATCACGATCTTCACCGTTTCGGTCGGCGCGATTTCCCCCACGACGTCCAGGAGCCTGATCTCCTGCGCCTCCGACCCGTCGAAATCCTTCGCGGTCGCCTCCTCGAGCCAGCTGGCATCCACATTTCAGGGCATTGCCAACAGCATCATGGAACCGCTGCTGACGGAATGATCCCGGCACGTCCGGCCGGGTGCCGCGTGCCAAGGGGCAGGCGCGACCAGATCGTCAGGGCATCGCGCTGAGTTCGGCGCGATGGCGCATCATCACCAGAAAGCGCTGGTAATCCTTTTCATGAAAGGCCTGCCGGTCCGGGTCCGGCATTTGTTCGATGCCGTCACTGCACATCGCCACGCCGGCAGCGGCAACGGAACGGTAAAGTCCGGCTGCGGCTGCGGCATTCATCGCGGTGCCGAGAAGGACGGTATCGGCAAGCGTCGGCACCAGCACCCGGTAGCCGGTCATGTCGGCATAGAGGGAGACCAGCAGCGGATTGCGCGCATGTCCGCCGGCAATATGCAGCGTATGCGGTGGCGATGACATCCGGGGCAGCGATGCGAGAATATGCCGGATGCCGCAGGCAATGCCGACGGCGGTGCGCCAGTAGAGCCGGCAAAGCCCGTCGAAGCTGCGATCAAGGGACAGTCCGGCAATCGTGCCGGTGGCATGGGGATCGCCGAGCGGCGAGCGATTGCCGTGAAAATCGGCCAGCACATCCAGCGGCCGGCCAAAAGTCTCGCCTTCCACAGCCTGCAATTCCAGAATCCGCTTGATGATCCCTGCATGCCGTTCCGGCTCGGGATTGCCACCGGCGGCATGCATGAGCACGATATGATCGAGAACCGCACCGGCAGCCGACTGTCCGCCTTCCATCAGAAAGAAATCCGGCAGGCAGACGCCACAATAGGGGCCCCAATAGCCCGCAGCCGGCAGGGCCTTTCGCGCCAGCCGGACAATGCAGCTCGAGGTCCCGGCGATGAGGGCCACATGGCGTTCCAGCTCGTCGGGATCGTCGGCATGACCTCCGAGAAGCCCGAGCGCGCCGGCATAGGCGTCGACCATGCCGGGTGCCACCACGCAGGACGTGTCGAGTCCAAGTTCCAGGGCGGCTTCCGGTGCGAGGGGCCCGAGGCTTGCCCCGACCGGCATCGCCCCTTCCGGCAAGCCGGCGCGCTGATGCAGATCGTCGAGCCCGGCAAGGGCCAGGAAGTCGCGTTTCCAGCCAGGGTGACGGTGCGGATCGAATGTCCATTTCGAGGCCAGCGTCGAGCAGGACCGGGCAGGCGAACCAGTGGCCCGAAAGGTCATGTAGTCACTGAGATCATAGATGCCGCCGGCCTTTGCCCATGTCCCGGGCAGATGGCGCTTCAGCCACATCAGCTTGGGCATCTGCATTTCCGGCGACATCCGTCCGCCGCATGAGGCAAGCCCGGCATGGCGGGTTTCGGTCAGTTCATCGGCTTCGGCAAGCGCACGGTGATCCATCCAGACCAGCGTGTCAAACCGGCTTTCCCCGGTGGTGGAGACCGACAGCTGTTCGCCGCCGAGGCCGCGCACCACCAGCGAGCAGGTGGCGTCAAAGCCGATGGCGGCGATCCGCTCCATTGCAATGCCTGCCATGGCACGTGCCTCGCGAACGCTGGCGGTCACCGCGTCCCAGATATTTTCGCTGTCATGTTCGGCATGGTTGGGAAACGGGTTCTGCATGGCGATCGGCACGGTCGCCTTGGCCAACAGCGTGCCATCGCGGTGGAAAATCCCCGCCCGGGCACTCCCGGTCCCGATATCCACCGCCACAAGGTGATCCCGCATTGCGACCCGATCCTGCCCCGTCAAACTTCATCGACAAGGTGTAACAAATCCGGCATCGCGTCAAATGTGGCATTTGGGGAGACCTGGCGGATTTCCTCCCGGTAGGTCTCCTGCAGGGCATGGGTGCCGCCGGTAAAGAGCAGCACCTTCATGCCGGCTGCCTGGGCTGCGAGAACGCCGGCCGGACTGTCCTCGACGACGATGCACTGGCCCGGTGAAAAACCCATGGCGGCGGCAGCATGCAGGAAGAGATCGGGGGCGGGCTTGCCGTTCTCCACCATGCTGGCCGAAAAGAGATGCGGTGCCAGCCGGTCGATCAGTCCGGTGATGGTCAGCGACAGGCGGATGCGCTCCATCTGGCTGGAGGAGGCCACGCAGCGGGCCAGCGCCAGCCTGTCGAGCGTTTCCAATATGCCCCTGATCGGCTGCAACTCGGTTCGAAAGCGCCCGTAGAGATCGCGGCGCATGGCGTCGAGAAAGCCGGGATCGGCGTCCAGCCCGTATTGCTGCTTCAGGCAATCGGTGACCGCGGCAAGGCTGCGCCCGAGAAACAGCCGGTAGGCATCCGCCTCGGTTACCTCGGCACCTGCCCGGTTCATCGCCTCGACCAGAACCCGGATCGACACCGGCTCGCTGTCGACCAGCACGCCGTCGCAATCGAAGATCACGAGGCGGCGGTTGGTCGCAAGCGAGGGGTCGGTGTTCATCTGGATCCCGGGGTCATGGTCAATCAATCCATCAGGCTGGAAGCCCCAGCTTGTTGTCAAGATAAAGCTTCAGTGTCGCTGCCGTCCCCTGTTGATGAAGGGTGTGTAGGGCATGGGCAAAGGCCTTGCGGAACCGTTCATCCCGGTTGACAGCGCCGAAGATCTCGTCCGGCACCAGGAACGCCATTGGATCGGTCCGCGATGCCAGGGCCGCCCTGTGCAGGCTGTCTGATTGCACGTCGTTGAAGGTGATTGTCGCGCCGCTGTCACTCGTGCCCTCGAAATAGCGGCACCACAGGGCCGAAACCAGTGACAGGCCGGTAATGCCCTCGCCCTTTGCCAGCCGGTCGGCGGTCGACGGCAGGATGAATTTCGGTTGCCGGTTGGAGCCGTCCTGCGCCAGGCGCGGAATGGTGTCGCCGATCCTCGGATTGGAAAACCGCCGCTCGATCAGGGCGAAATAATCGCCGAGGCTGGTATCCGGCACCGGCGGCACGACAGGGATGATTTCCTCGTTTTCGAGCTTTGCCAGGAAGGCGCGGATCAGCGGATGGTCCATCGCCTCATGGACGAAGTGGATGTCGAGCAGGGCGGCGGGATAGGCAATCGCCGCATGGCCACCGTTCAGGATGCGGATCTTCATCAGTTCAAAGGGCGAGACATCGGACACGAAGGTGACGCCGGCCTTTTCCAGCGCCGGACGCCCGGCGGGGAAGGTGTCCTCCATCACCCACTGGCTGAATTCCTCGCAGAAAACCGGCCAGTTGTCCTCGATGCCGAACTGGTCACGCAAGGCCGCAATCTCGCGCGGCCCGGTCGCGGGCGTGATGCGGTCGACCATCGAATTCGGGAAGGCCACATTTGCCCCGACCCACAGGGCAAGCTCGGGATCGATGAGGGCGGCAAGTCCCGTGACGGCATTGCGGACCACCTTGCCATTGTGCGGAATGTTGTCGCAACTCATCACCGTGAAGGGGAGGGTGCCTGCGGCGCGGCGGCGTTTCAGCCCGGCGAGAAGCAGGCCGAAAACGGTCTTCGGCGATCCGGGACTGGCGGCATCGGCGACAATGGCCGGATGGGCGGGGTTGAAGGCACCGGCGGCATCGATGAAATAGCCGCCCTCGGTAATGGTCATCGAGACGATGCGGATGGCGGGATCGGCAAGGGCTGCAACGATGGCCCCGGCATCGCCAACCGGCAGGATGCCGGTCATCACGCCGGTCACCCGCGCCGCCATGACATGGACGTCCTGCTCGACGACAGTGGTCAGAAAATCCTGGCGGCCGAGCTTTTCCCGCATGGCGGCATCGGACGGCATGGTGCCCGCTCCGAGGATCGCCCAGTCGAGATCGCCCCCGGCATTGAACAGCGTGTCGAGATAGACCGCCTGATGTGCCCGGTGGAAATTGCCGACGCCGAAATGCAGGATGCCCGGTTTCAGCTGCTCGCGCCGGTAGCCGGGCACCTCGGCTTTCGCCGAGATCCGGTCGAGCGTGGCGAGCGACAGGGGTATGGTCATGGTAGTCCTCTCCGGCGTGGCCGCCCGTCAGCTCATCCAGTTGCCGCCATCGACATTGTATGTCTGGGCGACGATGTAATCGGCTTCGGACGAGGCGAGGAAAATTGCCATGCCGGTCAGGTCTTCCGCCTTGCCCATGCGTCCGAAGGGCACGGCCTCGCCGACCAGCTTCTTCTTTTCGCCGCGCGGGCGGTTTTCATAGCGGGCAAAGAGCGCGTCGACCCCGTCCCAGTGCTCGCCATCGACGACGCCGGGGGCAATCGCGTTGACATTGATGCCATGCCGGATCAGGTCGAGGCCTGCGGACTGGGTGAGGCTGATGACGGCGGCCTTGGTGGCGCAATAGACCGCAACCAGCGCTTCGCCGCGCCGTCCGGCCTGGCTTGCCATGTTGATGATCTTGCCGCCCTTGCCGCGTGATATCATCGATTTTGCCGCCGCCTGCAGGGTAAACAGCGATCCCGCGACATTGATCGAAAACAGCCGCTCATAGCTTTCCCGGCTGATCTCGATGATCGGCGACAGGTCGAACAATGCGGCATTGTTGATGAGGATGTCGATGCCGCCGGTCTTTTCCTCGACAGTGCGGATCGCCTGGTCGATGGAGGCCTGCCGGGTGACGTCCATCTCGACCGCATAGGCCTGCGGGCCGATTTCAGTGGCGGTCTCGGTGGCACGCTGAAGGTTGATGTCGGCGATGGCGACGGTCGCCCCTTCGCGCACATAGGCCTCGGCAAAGGCGCGGCCTATGCCGCGTGCCGAACCGGTGATGAGGGCGGATTTTCCGTGGAGGCGGCTGCTCATTGTGCCAGTCCCTTGTCATTGAAGCGGTGGATACGCTCACGCTGCGGGGTGAGGTAGACAGTATCTCCATGGGTCACCGGCATTTCGCCTCCGACCCTTGCATTGATCTGGCCGGTGCCGGGCAACTGGATATGCAGGAACGTGTCGGAGCCCAGATGTTCGGCGACCGTCACCGTCCCCTTCCAGTCGCCTTCGGTGGTCGACAGCGTGAGATGCTCGGGACGGATGCCGATGGTGGTGGCCCCCAGCGCCTTGGCATAGTCGCCTGAAACAAGGTTCATCTTCGGCGAGCCGATGAAGCCCGCGACGAAGAGATTTGCGGGCGAGCGGTAGAGGTCGAGAGGCGAGCCGACCTGTTCGATGCGGCCCTTGTTCAACACCACGATCTTGTCGGCCATTGTCATCGCTTCCACCTGGTCGTGCGTCACATAGATCATCGTGGTCTTCAGCTGCTGGTGCAGCTCGCTGATTTCCAGCCGCATGTTGACACGAAGCGCCGCGTCAAGGTTCGACAGCGGTTCGTCGAACAGGAAGGCAGAGGGCTGGCGGACGATTGCCCGACCGATCGCCACCCGTTGGCGCTGGCCGCCCGACAATTGTCGCGGCTTGCGCTCCAGATAGTCGGTCAGGTTCAGGACCGAGGCGGCGTCGCGCACCTTTTTGTCGATCTCCGCCTTGTCCATTCCGGCCATTTTCAGCGGGAAGGCGATGTTGGAGCGTACGCTCATATGGGGATAGAGCGCATAGGACTGGAAGACCATCGCCAGGCCGCGCCGGGCTGGCGGCAGGTCGGTCGCATCGACGCCGTTGATTTCGATATGGCCGCCCGACACATCCTCAAGGCCTGCAATCAGCCGCAGCAGCGTGGACTTGCCACAGCCGGAGGGGCCGACGAACACCACGAATTCGCCCTGGTTGATATCGAGATCGATCGACGGAATGACGGCGGCGTCGCCGAAGGCCTTCGAAACGTTCCGGAGAGAAATGCTGCCCATTGTCGTTTTCCTTATTTAACCGCGCCAAAGGTCAGACCGCGCACGAGTTGTTTCTGCGAGAACCAGCCGAGGATCAGGACCGGGGCGATGGCCATGGTCGAGGCGGCGGAAAGCTTGGCGTAAAAGAGACCTTCGGGGCTCGAATAGGAGGCGATGAAGGTGGTGAGCGGAGCGGCTTTCGAGGCCGTCAGGTTCAGCGTCCAGAAAGCCTCGTTCCATGACAGGATGATGTTCAGCAGCACCGTCGAGGCGATGCCGGGCACGGCCATCGGGGCCAGCACATAGACAAGCTCCTTGGCGAGCGATGCCCCGTCCATCCGGGCGGCTTCGAGGATCTCGCCCGGGATTTCGCGGAAATAGGTGTAGAGCATCCAGACGATGATCGGCAGGTTGATCAGCGTCATGATCACCACGAGGCCCGAACGGGTATCGAGAAGGCCGGTATCGCGGAAGATCAGGTAGACCGGGATCAGTGCACCGACCGGCGGCATCATCTTGGTCGACAGCATCCACATCAGCACATCCTTGGTGCGTTTGGTGGGCGAGAAGGCCATGGCCCAGGCGGCCGGAATGGCGATCAGGAGGCCTAGCAGGGTCGAGCCGAGCGAGATCACCACGGAATTGGAGAAATGCTTGAAATAGTCCGACCGGCTTTGCACCTCGGCATAGTTTTCCGTCGTCCAGTGGAAGAACAGGAAGCTGGGCGGCGAGGCCACGGCTTCGGCTTCGGTCTTGAAGCTGGTGAGGAAGGTCCAGAGGATCGGGAAGAAGATCAGCACGCCGATTGCCCAGGCAATCGCGGTGAAGGTCAGCTTGCGGCGGGTGGAAATCTTGCGTGCCATCTCTCAGGCCTCCAGGTTCTTGCCGATCATCCGCATCAGGAAGAAGGCGACGATATTGGCGAGGATGACCGCGATGATGCCACCGGCGGAGGCACCGCCGATATCGAACTGCAACAGGGCCTGTGCATAGACCAGATAGGTGATGTTGGTGGTCTGGATGCCCGGGCCGCCATTGGTGGTGACCAGGATTTCTGCAAAGACCGACAGCAGGAAGATGGTCTGGATCAGGATCACCACCGTGATCGAGCGGGCCATGTGCGGCAGCACGATATAGAGGAAGCGGGAAACGAAACCGGCCCCGTCCATTTCGGCGGCTTCCTTCTGCTCCTCGTCCAGCGACTGGAGCGCTGTCAGCATGATCAGCGTGGCAAAGGGCAGCCATTGCCAGGCGACGATGATGATGATCGAAAACAGCGGCGCGGAGGCCAGCCAGTCCACCGGCTGCAGCCCGAAGGCGTGCCAGAGATGCGCCAGCAAGCCGTTGACCGGGTTCAGGAACATGTTCTTCCACACCAGCGCCGAGACGGTCGGCATGACGAAGAACGGCGCGATCACCAGGATGCGCACGATCCCCTGGCCGAACATCGGCTGATCGAGCAGGAGGGCGAGCGCCAGGCCGCCGAAGATGGTGATGAGCAGCACGCCGCCGGTCAGCACCAGCGTATTTTGCAGCGCGGTGAAGAAGGCGGAATCGGTGAGAAAATATGTGTAGTTCAGAAAGCCGGTAAATTCTTCCGTTCCGGGCATCAGCAGATTGTAGCGCAGGAAGGAGAAGTAGATGGTCATCGCCAGCGGCACGATCATCCAGCCAAGCAGCAGAAGAACGGACGGGGCCATCATCAGACGGGCGTGATTGCGTGTATGCAGCGTTGCCATGGAAATCATTCCCGCTTCAAAGAGGGCTTGCCGGACCTCCCGTGAGGTTGCGGCGGACAAGGAGCATCCCTGGAATATGGATGACCCTGAATGTGCCTGAAGGTCGTGACCCTGTCAGGTCGTTTCACCTCGATTGCGCGCGTGACTGTCAGGCGACGAAAACCGGGGGAAGGTGGGCGCAGAGATCCGGATGTCCGGACCGCCGGTCATTTCTGGCCGACGGTCCCGCCGGACCGGATTGTAGGGGAATCCGGGCCAGCCTTGGGAGCCACTGGAGCTCTGGAGGACCTTGCCTGCTACTTGATGTAGCCGGCCTTGGTCATTTCGCGAACCGTCAGCTGCTGGGCTGCGGCAAGGGCCTGGTCGACGGTGATCTGGCCGGCAAGCGCTGCCGAGAACTGCTGGCCAACGGCGGTACCGATGCCCTGGAACTCGGGAATGGCGACGAACTGGACGCCGACATAGGGAACCGGCTTGACGGTCGGGTGCTTCGGATCGGCCGCATTGATCGAGTCAAGCGTCATCTTGGCGAAAGGAGCCGCTTTCTGGTAGTCCGGGTTGTTGTAGAGCGAGGTGCGCGTGCCCGGAGGTACGTTTGCCCAGCCTTCCTTGGAGGCGACGAGATCGAGATAGTGCTTGCTGGTTGCCCAGGACACGAACTTCTCGGCAGCTTCCGCCTTCTGGGTGCCTGCCGGGATGGCGAGGTTCCAGGCCCAGAGCCAGTTGCCGCGCTTGCCAAGGCCCGTATCGGGAGCAAGAGCGAAACCGACCTTGTCGGCAACGGTGCTGTCCTTCGGGTTGGTGACGAACGAGGCGGCGACGGTGGCATCGATCCACATGCCGCACTTGCCGGTCTGGAACAAGGCAAGGTTTTCATTGAAGCCGTTCGAGGACGCGCCGGGAGGGCCAGCGTCGTTCATCAGCTTGACGTAGAAGTCGAGGGTGTTCTTCCATTCCGGCTGGTCGAACTGCGGATTCCACTTTTCGTCGAACCAGCGGGCGCCGAAGGCATTGGACGTCGCCGTCAGGAAGGCCATGTTCTCGCCCCAGCCGGCCTTGCCGCGCAGGCAGACGCCGTAGACTTCATGGTCCTTGTCGGTAATCTTGCGGGCCGCATCGGCCACGAAGTCCCAGGTCGGGGCATCGGGCATCTTCAGGCCGGCTTTTTCAAACAGGTCCTTGCGGTACATGATCATCGAGCTTTCGCCATAGAACGGAGCCGCATAGAGCTTGTTGTCCATGGTGAGGCCGGAGCGGATCGCCGGCAGGAGGTCGTCGACGTCATAATCGGCGCCGAGATTGTCGAGCGGCAAAAGCCAGCCCTGCTTGGCCCAGATCGGCACTTCATAGGTGCCGATGGTCATGATGTCGAACTGGCCGCCCTTGGTGGCGATATCGGTCGTCACCTTCTGGCGCAGCACGTTCTCTTCGAGTGTCACCCATTCCAGCTTGATGTCGGGGTTCTTGGCGGTGAAATCATCCGTCAGCTTCTGCATGCGGATCATGTCGCCATTGTTGACAGTGGCGATGGTCAGGGTTTCGGCATTGGCAATGCCTGAAAAGGTCAGCGCCGCAACGGCGCTGAGCAGCATGGTCTTCAATGACATGTCTTCCTCCCAGAAGAGATTAAGATGAGCATTCGCTTGGCTCAAGGGCAAATACTCATTTATCTGGACGAAAGTCAACGCGATATCTATGCTGCACCGCCGAAGGCGTGCATCAAGATATTGAATTACAATGGAAAAATATTTGCTCAGTTATTGAGCAAATATTCGGCCGTGGTCTCGTCGGTGATCAGGCTGTTGATCAACCGGCCCTTGAGCGCGCCCCTGAGGGCGGCGTGCTTGCGTGTGCCCTTGGCAACGCCGACAACTGTGGATGTCTGGCGCGAGGGAATCGGAACCGAGGCCACCCGCTCGTTGACGGGCTCGTCGAGCAACTTTCCGTCCCCGTCGAAGATCCAGCCGCAGATCTCGCCGCAGGCCCCGGAATCGACCAGCGCCTGCATGGCCTGCGCGGCCAGGAAACCGTCGATGCACAGCGGGGCGTTTGTTCCAAGCTCCCCGACGCCGACGAAGGTGACATCGGCGACAGCGGCCAGTTCCAGCGCCGAGCGCATCAGCGCCTGCTGGTGAAGGAGGGCGCGTTCTTCCGCCGAGGAGACCAGAACCGGCAGCGGCATCGGAAAATGCCGGGCCTTGATCGCATCGGCCATGGAAAAGATGACGTTGTAATAGGCCGCCGAACCGTCGGGGCCGATATTGCCGGTCAGCGAGACGATCCGGTGCTGCGGGCATTCGATCACCGGCAGCTGGTCGACTGCGGCTTTCAGCGTCCGCCCGGTGCCGATTGCCAGCACGATGGGCTCGGGCTTGCGCAGCCAGCGTTCGATGTCGGCTGCACAGGCCTCGGCAATCCCGACCGTTGTCGAGGAGGATTGCGGATCGCTGGGAACGATTTCCACCTGGCGCAGGTCGTATTTCTGCTTCAGCGCATTGCCGAGTTCCAGGCAGGCGGCAATCGGATGGTCGAGACGCACTTTGATCAGCCGCTCTGCCACGGCCAGTGACACCAGCCGTTGTGCTGATTGCCGCGAGATGCCCATGGCAGCGGCGATCTCGTCCTGAGTCCGTCCGGCAACATAATACATCCACCCGGCCCGCGCCGCATCGTCCAGCCGTCCCACGCCTTCCGAACGTCTCGCCATGTCAAACACTCCCCGGCGGTTTTCTTGATCTGTGTGCTGCCAAGTTTCAGCGCGTCTGTCAAATCCGTCAGGCCAGGCTGTTTCCCGATATCCGCCAATAGAGGCAAGCCTTGCGCAATCCATGCATAATAAAGATTTATCTAAAATAAAGGAGACCGGAATGTTTGAAGAATGTTTTTCAATGATCGAACTGAACGGGCTGACCGAGATCTACAGGAAAGCCGGACCATCCGACCTGTCTGACATGGATTTTGCCGAACTGTCCAGAATCCTGGTCGAAGCCCTCAAGGCCGTGCTTTATGACCCCGAAGAACAGATGAATGTCCAGCCCATGCATTGAAGGCAGGTATCCCGCCACCCGTGCGCGTCAATAATGCGGCGGGCGGGTGTTGGCGGGCGCTTCGAGTGTCTGCTCCTCAAGATTGAGAAAGCGTTCGGTCAGCCGGTCGAGCTTGGCGCGCAGCTGTTCGACGACTTTCCACTGTTCGGTGAGTTCGCCTGAAAGCTCCTCGATCACCCGGCCCTGATGGGCAACGGTTTCCTCCAGCGCCACGAGGCGCTTGTCGGCTGTCGTCCTGATGTCTCCGTCGCCGCTCAACTCTCCACCTCGCTGTTGCGCTTGGGATAGCTGATGATCGACAGGAAACGGATCGGCAGCCTCGTCAGCACCTCCGGTCCGTGCGGCGCGTCCGCATTGAAAAACAGGCTGTCGCCCGGCTGCAGCGTGTAGAGCAGGTTGCCGTGCCGATACTGCACCTCGCCTTCGAGCATGTAGAGAAATTCCATGCCCTCGTGCTGGAAGGTCGGGAAGACGTCGGATTCGGCGCTGAGCTCGATCAGGTAGGGCTCGACGGTGACCCCGCTCGAGTTGTCACCGATATGGCCGAGCAGCTTGTACTGATGGCCGGCGCGGGTGCCGCGACGCTCGATTTCGACCCCGGTTCCGGCCTTCACATAGACGGCGCTGCGCGCCTCCTCATAGCGGCGGAACAGCGCGGTGACCGGAACACCCAGAGCCCGCGAGAGAGACTGGAGCGTGCCAAGCGAGGGTGAGATATTGCCATTCTCGATCTTCGACAGCATGCCGAGCGAGATATTCGAGGCGGAGGCGAGATCGGCAACCGTCAGGCCGAGCTTCTTGCGATAGGCGCGCACCTCGTGGCCGATGGCCTGTTCGAGATTGTTCTCCTTGGGGTCGCGCACCGCATGCGGGTTCTGGGTGAAGGCCGACTGGGTAATCCACGCGGAATTGTCCGGACCCCTCGAATTTTTAGTGCCGGGACCATCCATAACCTTCTCCGCGCTCGTTTCCGCCATATTATCCACATTTCTCCGCAAAGGAAATTCTCCGGAGAGAAGTCTTTTGCCCGGCAAGAATATTCCTTGACTGTCAGTTGCCTTGCATCCCTTTTGCCGTCTGGCACGTTTGGGCCGAATCTGCAACATGCGGACCTATCCTGCCGCCAATGGCATTTTCGCAAGACAGGGCTTTTAAAGATGCAAGACATGACAGCCCTTGTTCAGCGGCTGCTTTCCCGCGGCGCGCCTGCCGGCATCGTGCTGATGCTGCTCGGAATGCTGATGTTTTCGCTGAATGATGCGATGGGCAAGATGCTGGTCTCGACCTATTCGGTCGGGCAGGTGCTGCTGATCCGCAGCATTGCCGCGCTGATTGTTCTGGCACCCTTTCTGTGGCGGCAGGGGGCAGGCGCCGTGTTGCGGGTGGAGCGGCCCTGGTTGCAGTTGTTGCGGGTGTTCCTCTCCACCTTCGAGGTGTTCTGCTTCTATTACGCGGTCTCGGTCTATCCGCTGGCCGACGTCATGACCTTCTGGCTCGCCTGCCCGATCTATGTGGCAGCGCTGGCGCCCTTCCTGCTCGGCGAACATGTCGGCTGGCGGCGGTGGAGTGCCATCGTCACCGGCTTTGTCGGCGTGGTGATTGCGCTCCAGCCGGCAGGCCGCGATCTCGGTCCCGCCACCATCGTCTCGATTGTCGGTCCGCTCACCTTCGCCGCCTTCATCGTCACCGGTCGCAGCCTGCGGGCAACGCCGGACACAACGCTGGTCTTCTGGCAGATCATTGCCGCGCTGGTGGCAGGCCTTGTCTCTTCGCCCTTCCAGTGGGTCGCCCCGACCTTCCGCGATCTCTCGCTCCTCGCCCTGCTCGGTGTCGTGGCGATGTCGGCGCATGTGCTGGTCAACCGGGCGCTGAAGCTTGCCGATGCCTCGACGCTCGCGCCGCTGCAATACACGCTGCTGTTCTGGGCAGTGATCTTCGGCTTCGTATTCTTCGGGGATGTGCCGAACCGGGCCGTCTATGCCGGTGCCGGGCTGATCGTTGCCGCCGGCATCTTCATCGTGCTGCGCGAGCGGGCGCTGAAGCTTTCCAAGGCTGGCAGCGTCACCGAGCCGGGCTGAGCCAGCCTCTGAAATGGAAAAAGGGCGCGGACCCCGCGATCCACGCCCTCCCTTTCCGGATTGTTCCGTCCTCAGGCGGGCAACTGGAAGAACCAGTTGGCCCAGAGCACGACGCCCAGCCCCGCAATCAGCGTCACATAGGGCAGGATGCCCGCCTTCCTGACGCCGAGATCGACGCCGGAGAGGCCGAGATCGTCCATCGCGCCCGCCGGGAACCTGCCGCCGTCCCGCACATAGTGGCGGAAGGCAAAGACCGGCAGGATCATCGCGGCAAAGACGAAGCCGACGAGCAGGGCATTCGAATAGCCCCATACCTTGGCACCTGCTCCCAGGAACAGGGCATTGACGAAGGCCAGCATCGTGTTGAGACCAATCACCCAGGTCGGAGCCTTCCATGGGCGCTCGATATGGCCGGAATCGATGCGATGGATCCAGCCGGAATTGAGGTTGAGGAAGTTGAAGATGATGTAGCCGACATTCGAAACGGCCAGCACGAAGAAATAACCGCCCGCATCCGATGCGATGGCCAGCAGGATCAGGTTGAAGACGAAGTCCGTCCACATCGCGCGGGTCGGCGCGCCATGTTCGTTGACATGCTCCAGATATTTCGGCAGCCAGCCGTCCTTTGCCCCCTGGTAGAGGGTGCGCGACGAGCCGGCCATGGCGGTCATGATGGCAAGGAACAGCGCAAGGATCATCAGCACCACGAGGATCTGGGTGACCAGTGCGCCCGCCTTCAGCAGGCCGGCAAGCGCCACGCCAACGCCGGTGCCATCGACGATCCCAGGCGACAGCATGCCGGTGCCCGGCCCCTGGCCGAGAACGCCCTGGAAGGCGAAGGGCACGAGGAAGAAGAACAGGCAGCAGAGCAGGCCGGAATAGAAGATCGCCTTGAAGGTGTCGCGTTTCGGATCCTTCAGTTCCGAGGTGTAGCAGACGGCGGTTTCAAAGCCGTAGGTCGACCAGGCGGCGATATAGAGACCACCGAGGAACAGCGTCCAACCGCCCCGGCTCCAGGTGCCGTCGACACCGGAATAGCCTGCTGTCGGCGGAACGAGGTTGGTGACATTTGCCATGCTGATCGAGCCGTTGAAGATCGGCACCAGACCGATGATCAAGAGCGGCAGCAGCACGATGATTGCCAGCCACTTCTGCACCGAAGCGGTTCCGGCAATGCCGCGATGCTGGATCGCGAAGATGATCAGCATCAGGATGCCACCGATCAGGAAGGTGGCATTGAAGCTTGCGTGGGCGAGGAAGGGAATGTCGAAACCGCCGAGCGAGAAATTGCGGATCCCGGGCGTCAGCGCCGCAATCGCATCCTGTGCCAGCAGGGCATGGACGGCGGCATCCGGCGTCGCGCCGGCATTGGCAGTAATATATTCGGCAACCTGCGGGCTTGCTGCGGTCAGATCCGCTGCATGGGCCGTAACCCAGGCGATGACGGCGGGAGAATCCGCGCCGGGGATCGGGAAAAGGGCATTGAGGATATAGCCCGCCGCAATCGCGCAGCCGAGCGACAGAACCGGAGACCAGGCAAACCAGTTGCACCAGACCGACAGCGGCGCAATGAACTTCGAATAGCGCAGCCACGCGGTGGCGCCATAGACCGAGGCCCCGCCGGACTTGTTGCCGAACATGCCTGCAATTTCGGCATAGGTGAAGGATTGCATGAAGCCCATGATCATCGAAATGATCCACACCAGGAAAGCGAGCTTGCCCGTGGTGCCGGCGATGCCGCCGATGGAGAAAAGGACCAGTGGCGGAACGCCCGCCGCTACCCAGAACGCGCCCTTCCAGTCCAGCGCGCGGTGGAGGTTGCCGCTGTCAGCGGCGCTCCCTCCGGTGTCTGTCGCAATTGTCATTGATTGTAGCTCCCCATGCCGTTTCTGTTTTGCGCCTGTGGCGCACACCTTTGTTCTACGTCAGACTGGATCCAGTCTGGACTGCCAGTAGCCGGGTGCGGTCTTTTCAGCGATGCCGCTTGCCGGAGAAAAAGAAGGCCTCAAAAACTTGCTCGATAGTGAATTGGTTTTCCTTTAAGTCAAGAACAACTTTACATTCGGCAAGGCCCTGCGATATGCATGGACCGGAACTTTGGACGGGTTACCCGCCCCGATTGAAGGAGAAAGTTACGTGCCGATCCTTGATCGTAGCATTTCCCTGATCACTCCACCCAGACCGAGCACCATATTGAGACCCGGCCTTCGCTCCGGTACGGCTGGACACGAGCGTTACCGGGTCCGGGGCGGCGGTTCGACGGTGATCCGCGTTTCCGCAGGCGACCGTATTTCGCTCATCGACCCCGAAGGCGGCCAGCCCGCCGAACTCTCCTTCATCGATGGCACAGGCCGGTTCAACGCCGCAGGCCTTGGAGCCGCATTCGATACCGCCGCGCCGGGTCTGAAGTCGGTGCTCGGCTCGGGCGAGGCGAGTGCCAGGCTAACGCTTGCCGCCCTTTCGCGGCGGGGTGCGGATCTCGCGGAGGCCGGGGCAATCGGCCTGTTCGGTCCGGCGTCGTCGCCCGGCTCACGGGCGGAATTCACCATCGCGCTTGACGGGCTGGTCATCGTGGCGGCACCGGGGCCGGCGATGTCGCCGGAAAACCAGAATACGGTGACGCCGCTCGAGCTTCGGGTCGAGCGCCACCGGATCGAACGTGCCTATGAGACGTTGCTGCCGGAACCGCTTGCCGATCCCGTCGAGGATATCCGCGTCCGGGCGGCGACCGCAAAAGCCTATTTCGTCCGCGCCGGGGAATATATCCAGATCATCGATGTCGAAGGTCGGCAATGCACGGACTTCCAGGCCTTTTCGGCCCGCAAGCTCGACAAGGGCGTCGATCTGGCGCTCGATGCCACCATCACCCGCACCTTGCTCGGGCGCAGCTATCCGCAGCCGGGCCTGCCGTCGAAGGCTTTCGACCGGGATTTCGAACCGCTGGTGGAGATCGTCCAGGACACGGTCGGCCGCCACGACGCCTTCGCCACCGCCTGCAATTCCCGCTACTATGACGACATGGGCTATCCCGGCCATGCCAATTGCACGGAAAATTTCAACCACGCGCTGGCACCCTATGGAGTGACGCCGCGCAAGGGCTGGGAAGCGCTGAACTTCTTCTACAATACACGGATCGACGATCACAATCAGCTCTATCTCGACGAGCCCTGGTCGCGGCCGGGCGACTATGTGCTGATGCGGGCGGTCACCGATCTTGTCTGTGTGTCGTCCTCCTGCCCCGATGATATCGACGCGGCCAATGGCTGGGACCCGACCGATATCCATGTCCGAACCTATTCTCCGAAAGAGACATTCAAGAAAGCGATGGCCTACCGGATGACCCCAGACGCTGAAGCCGATTTGACCAAGGAAACCGGGTTTCATCCGCATTTTGCGGCCCTTACCCGCAACATGGTGGAATATCGCGGCTACTGGCTGCCGAATGCCTTTGCCGCCGAGGGTCCCATCGAGGAATACTGGGCCTGCCGCGAAAAGGCTGTGGTGATGGACCTGTCACCGCTGCGCAAGTTCGAGGTGACGGGACCGGACGCCGAAGCGCTGATGCAATATTGCGTGACGCGCGACATGCGCAAGCTTTCGACCGGTGGCGTCGTCTATACCGCGATGTGCTACGAGCATGGCGGCATGATCGACGATGGCACGGTGTTCCGGCTCGGCGAGCACAATTTCCGCTGGATCGGCGGCGATGATGCGAGCGGCATCTGGCTGCGCCAGCAGGCGGAAAAGATGGGGTTCAAGGCCTGGGTGCGCTCCTCCACCGACCAGCTGCACAATATCGCCGTTCAGGGTCCGAACAGCCGTGACCTGATCAGCGAGATCATCTGGACGCCGCCTGCCCAGCCCGCCATCGGCGAGCTCGAATGGTTCCGATTTGCCGTCGGCCGGATCGGCCATTTCGAGGGCGCGCCGGTGGTGGTGTCGCGCACCGGCTACACGGGCGAACTCGGCTACGAAATCTTCTGCCATCCAAAGGATGCCTCTGCCGTGTTCGACGCGGTCTGGACGGCGGGCGAGAAATACGGACTGAAGCCGATGGGCCTTGCCGCTCTCGACATGGTGCGCATCGAGGCGGGCCTGATCTTTGCCGATTACGAATTCAACGACCAGACCGATCCCTTCGAAGCCGGCATCGGCTTTACCGTGCCGCTGAAGTCGAAGAGCGATGATTTCATCGGTCGCGAGGCGCTGATCCGCCGCAAGGAACATCCGCGCCATATCATGGTCGGCCTCGATATCGACAGCAACGAGGCGGTCGGCCATGGCGATTGCCTGCATGTCGGACGTGCCCAGATCGGGGTGGTGACCAGCGCGACGCGCTCGCCGATCCTGAAGAAATCCATCGCGCTCGCCCGTGTCGATCCGCTCTATGCCGCGCCGGGCACGACACTCGAGATCGGCAAGCTCGACGGTCACCAGAAGCGCATTCCGGCAACAGTGGTGACGCTCTCCCACTATGATCCGCAAAAGACCCGTCCGCGCAGCTGATCCGCCTCATGGTGTTCCGAAAGACGAGGCCCGCTTCAGGGATGAAGCGGGCCTTTCAGTCAACCAGTGATCCCTGCATTACTTTGCCGGCGTTACTTCCCAGGTGACGTTGTCGCCATGCTGCTGGGTATAGAAGCTGCGCCAGCCCCCGGTGAAGGCGGCGGGGGCCGTGGTGCCGATCAGGCCTTCGACGCTGGCATCGCCATTCGAGACATGGATGCCGGTGATTTCGTTGTCGTCGTCATTCTGGAAGCCATTGTCCTCGATGGCGGCCAGCCGGGCATCGGTGGTCGCCGCTTCGTCACGGCCCTGGCCGATGAAGCGCAGCGGTGCCGGCGTGTCTGCCTTGGCGTAGTCCGCCTTGAGATCAATCACATAGGCGGAATCGAAGGTCTTGCGCTGGTCATGCAGCTTGGCACCGGCATCCTCGACCACGGCGAGCTGATCGGCGGTGAGGAAGCTCAGGTTGTCAAAGCCGGTATGGTCGGCATTGCCCTGATAGACGAGCGTCAGCGTGCCGGTGTCGGCGGAAGGGCTGTCCTGGGCGATTTTCAGCAATCCGCCGAAACCGCCGTGGTTCGCGTCGGCTTCGCTCTTCATGCTGGTGTCACCGGTGACGGTGAAAAGGAATTCCCGGAAGCCGTTGCCGGGGCGGAACTGGCCGTTTTCCGGGCGCTTGAAGGGCGTGGCGCCCGCCGACTTGGCAGCGGCATTGGCGTCAAACGGTTCCATGCCGTTCTTGGCCGTATCGTGGATCGTGAGCCAGCTTGTCTTCAGGGCGTTGCCATAGGTGTAGAGCGATGCGGTTGCATCGGACAGGATGTCCGCGTCGTTCTCGCCTGCGTGAAAGCGGATCGGCTCCCCATCCGTGCCGGTGACCTGCAGGGCCTGCAGTTTGCCGCCTTTGGGAAGGTCTGCGGGATCAAAGGGCACGAAGCGATAGACGAAGGAATTCGGCTGCTTGGCATGGCTGGTCTTGTCGCCGCCCTTGCCGCCGGCATCTTCCACCAGCCAGATCGACCCGTCGCTGGCGAGCTGAACCCCCTCGTAGGAACCGCGGCCGGTGACGCCGGAAATATCCGTCACCTGCGCGGGGAAATCGAGGCCTGCCTGCCAGACGCCACCCTTGTTGCCCTCCTCGCTGGTGAGCAGCAGAACCCGGGCAAAGGGATTCCACGCAGAGCCGTCGATGGCAGGCAGAGGCTCACCCGATTTCGTCGCTGTCGCCATCAGGGTGATGCGATGCGCCTCGTCGGCATCGAGATTGATGCGGGTGAGCGCCCCTTGTGTCTTGCCGTCTTTGGTCGTCGGGCCGCTCTCGTGGCCCTGGAAGAGGAAATGGCTGCCGTAATCGTAAGTGGCATCCGCGCCCTTCTGGCCGTCGAGCTTCAGATAGGTGTTCTTGTCCGGCTCGGTCTTGGTTGCCTCGACCATGTGGGTTTTCGACTGCACATCGCCATCGGCAGGCGAGAGGGGGCCGTCACCGGCATAGCCGTAATGGGTGATGACATCCGTCGGGTTTTCAAGCTTCATCTTGCCTTCGGCCACCGGCGTGGCGCGAAGTTCCGGGGAGAGAACCGTTGCTGCCGGCTTGTCTTCGGCACGGGCAACGGCGGCAACGCCGGTCAGCGAAATGCTGCCGGTGAGCGTCACGTCGTCGGCGCGGGCAATGGTGGACGTGAGAACCAAGGCGCTTGAGGCCAGCAGGAACATGCGAAACATCGGGATCTCCTCCGTTGAAAGGGCGGGCATGGGCGGCACCATAGGAGCGCTGCTTGTCCGGACCATGACACCGCCGTGACAGGTTTGTGACCGGAGCGGAGCACTCGGGCAACGAGGAGCCAAAGACAAGGGCCGCACGATGGCGGCCCTTGTCTTTGTCAGGAAATTGCGCGGAACGGAAATCACTCAATTGCGCAGATAGGTTTCCATGGAATCATCAAGCTCTTCGAGCCAGGGCGTATGATGCTTGGGCGACATGGTGCCTGTCATCAGCGAGCGGTGGGAATAGTTGCGGAAGCCCATGATGTCTTCGGCCTTGTGATGTTCCCATTCCATGAAGGTCTTGTTGATGTTCTCGATATCGAAGCGCGGATAGTCGATCTGGTCGAGCAGGTGCTGGACATAGTCGCCCTGGAACCAGATCATGTCTTCCGTCGTCTCCAGCGTTTCCTCACGGGCCCGCCATTGGTCGAAATCGGCCTGCAATTCGTCGATGCCCGGCATCTGGATGCGACCGAGAATCAGGTCGCGGGTATACCAGGCCTGCACGTCGAACATGTTGAACGTATAGAACTGGTCCTGCATGCCGATGTAGAAGAGCTTGGGATTGGTCTCGTAGATCACGCCCTTGTAGAGCTGGTCACTCCACAGCCGGTTGGCGGTCTTCAGCCGGAGATCGTCGGGCAGGAAGGGGAAATGGTGCTGGTAGCCGGTGCAGAGGATCAGCGCATCGACCTGTTTTGAAGATCCGTCCCTGAAATAGGCGGTCTTGTTCTCGAGCCGGGTCAGCAGGGGCCGCTCCTCGAAGCGCTCCGGCCATTTGAAGCCCATCGGCTTCGAACGGTAGGAGGTCGTCACCGATTTCGCCCCATATTTCCAGCATTGCGAACCGATGTCTTCGGCGGAATAGCTGCGTCCGACGATCAGCACGTCCTTGTCCTTGAATTCCAGCGCATCGCGGAAGTCATGGGCATGCAGCACGCGCCCGCCAAAGGTGTGTGCCCCTTCGAAATAGGGGACATGTGGTGTCGAGAAATGGCCGGAGGCGACCACGACATAGTCGAATTCCTCGTCATACATGTGGTCGTTGACGCGGTCATGGGCGGTTACGGTAAATTTTGCGGTGTCATCATCATAGCGCACCATGCGGATCGGCGAGTTGAAACGCACCCAGCCGCGCACATTGGCCTTTTCCACCCGTCCCTTGATATAGTCCCAGAGCACGGCGCGCGGCGGAAAGGAGGCAATCGGCTTGCCAAAATGCTCCTCGAATGTGTAGTCGGCAAATTCCAGCCCTTCCTTCGGGCCGTTCGACCAGAGGTAACGGTACATGCTGCCATGCACCGGCTCGCCGAATTCATCGAGGCCGGTGCGCCACGTATAGTTCCACAGGCCGCCCCAGTCCGACTGCTTCTCGAAGCAGACCACTTCAGGAATGTCGGCCCCCTTTTGCGCTGCTGACTGGAAGGCGCGAAGCATGGCAAGACCTGAAGGTCCTGCGCCGATAACTGCAACTCTGGTCATGGAGGCTCCCTCTTTATATAATCTGTATAGTTGTTTTGTCTGCGGCATCAGTCCGGAAAAATCCCCGGGCTGGTCGGTGCGCCATCGTCAAATGCAGAGAGGTATTCGATGGTCGTCGGGCGGTAGCGCGTCAAGCCCTTGTAGTCCACAAGTTCCGGCGGCAGGGTCTTGAGCACCCGGTGGAAGCGCCGCCCCCATTTTGGAATGGTCACGAGATCTCGCATGTTGATCAGGTAGCAGCGAATGACGAACAGGATGGCATTCGAGCGCGGCAGCCGCCAGAGGGTCTGCAATTCCACCCTGAGATGCACCTTCTCACCGACATTTTCCGGCGTCACGGTGGTCCGGTCCGGTCCCCATTTCGGGTAGTTTTCCGGGCTGGTGTCGAGGCGCGGATTGATGGTCATCGTCCAGTTGAACCGGCGTGTCGGCTTGCCCTGCTGCAGGTTCAGGAGGAATTTCAGCGCCCGGTCGAACACGCCGATCTGGTGGGCGAGCGGCACCGGCCCATGCCATTCCATGAAATTCATGCCAATATCGAAATCCAGCGACCAGTCGGCCTGGGTCGTCACCATGCCGGCATCCATCCACAGATTGCCGTCGCGCTGGTCGACGATGCAGAAATCGCCCTGGGCCTGCCGGGTGATGTATTCGAAGGGCTCATAAGGCAGCGTCGAGGCGTCGCCGAAGGTGAAGGTATCGTCGATCCCCATCGGCCGGTTGATCCAGCGCCACTGGTCGCCGTTTTTCGTCAGGCTGAAATGTTCGGGATAGCCGAGTGCCTGCTGCTCCATCAGCAGTTCCAGCACATCCCATTGCGCCGCCATCATGTGGGGCAGCGCCTGGTAGCGCAGCGGATCTTCCTTCAGCACCAGCGCACGGTCGCGCATTTCGGAGACGAAATGCTCGTCGACATCGATCAGGTTTTCATAGACCGTGCCTGCCCGACCCGGCACATGTGGCTCCATGTTGACCGTGTACATGTAATTGTCTTCGCTGAAGGGAAACGGAAACCGCCGGATGCCTTCGGGACTGTTGCGATAAGTGAAATCGTTGCGGAAGGTCTCGTCTCTGAACGCGATGGCCATGGCCGGGGTCCTTTCGTCTGAATATGCGGGAAGCAGCAGGCTTAGAGATCGAGGACGAGACTTTTGCCCTCGAAGCGTGAAACGCAGATCATGATCCTTGCGCCGGACGCCTTTTCCTCTTCCGTCAGATAGATGTCATTGTGGACGAGCCTGCCGTCGCAGGCCGAAACCCCGGTCTCGCACTGGCCGCAGGCCCCGCCCCGACACATGTAGGGGGCGTCGATCCCGGCGGCTTCCGCCGCCTCCAGGATGCTCTGGTGCTCGCCGACGGTCACCACCTTCATCGACCGCGACAGGGTGACATCGAAGCTCCTGCCCGGCGGCGGGGCGAGGAACCGCTCGAAATGCAGGTTTTCCTTCGGCCAGCCCTCCGCCCGACCCGTCGCCATGATCCATTCGATCATGCCCTGCGGGCCGCAGACATAGGAATGGGTGCCGAGCGGCTGGTGCGCGAAGATTCGGGCCGCCGGGATGAAGTTCTTCTCGTCATCGAAATAGAGCTTGATGCGGTCAGGCCCGTAAGTGTCGAGCAGAAGCTGCCAGTAGGCACCATGGGCGCGCGAGCGCATGGCGTAATGCAGTTCGAAATGGGCGTTCTCGCGGGAAAATTGCGCCATCATCGCGATGAAGGGCGTGATGCCGATGCCGCCGGCAAACAGGATGTGCTTGCGTCCGCGACGGTCGGCGGGAAACAGGTTGACTGGCTGGCTGACGGTCAGTTCATGACCCTCGCTGACATGGTCATGCAGGAAATGCGAGCCACCGCGCGATTGCGGCACCCGCAGCACGCTGATCTCGTAGCCACTGGTGTCATCGGGATGCGACATCAGCGAATAGGGGTTGCGGCGCAGCTTGCCGTGATCGTCCATCGACACCACCACATGGGCACCACCGGAAAAGATCGGCATCGGTCCGCCATCGAGACGTTCCAGCCGGAAACGCTTGATCGCATCGCCGACCGCCGTGACCTTCGTGACCCGGACGGGAAGTTCCGTATGAATTGTCACAGAAACAGCTCCTCAGGCTCAGGGGCCGTGCCCGGCTCCTCCGCATCCACATTGACGCCCTGAAAGGCGGCAAGCCGTCGTGAATAGTGATCGCGGACCAGAAGCGGCAGGCCGCAATGGCTGCAGGCAAACGGGCTCGCCCGGACATTGTCGGTAAAGCCCTTGCAATGCACGCATTGCACCCGCCGGGCTTCCGAACCGCGATGCTCGGTCGGGATCGACAGGAAATCCATGCCCCGGTCGAGCGCCAGCTGCATGGCCTTGCCGATGAAGCCTTCGGTGCCGGCGATATAGAGGCGGGTGCCCATGTCGGCCTTGTCGAGCGAGCCCGCCAGCCGGAACAGCAGTGTTTCCACCGTCGGCGCCTGCCAGAAGACGTCGGCGGCAAGGCCGGACAGCATCCCCGGATAGTCCCTGTCGCGGGCAGCGCCCGCGACAAAGAGGATTTCGGACCGGTTGAGGATCTCCGGCGTCAGGGCAGAACCCTGTTCCGTCAGCGCATCGGCACCTTCGCCCTGAAGGGCGAAGACATGCCGCTTTGCCTGCGGATCGATGGCGATACCATGATAGACCGGACGGCTCTTGATACCCTGGACCAGCATGGCGCGCCCTCCCTAGCCGACCGCCGTCCGCTTCTTCTTCTGCGGATCGTCGAAAGTGATCGTATGGGCAATCGCCTTGGCCTTCACCGACTTGCCGCGCACCTCCAGAGGCGTGCCCTGTCTGGCGACATCGACGTCGAGACGGGCAATCGCCATCGAGCGGCTGGTCAGCTTTGAATAGCTCGGGCAGGTGATGACGCCGACCTTGCGGTCGCCCTGGTAAACCTCGTCGCCGAGATCGGTCGGGCCATCGGCCTCGACCAGCAGGCCGAAGATCTTGAAGCGTTCCTTGCCCTTGAGGCGTGTATGCTCCTCGGCACCCCGGAAACCGGTCTTGCCGGGGCTGACGGTGAAGTCGAGGCCGAGTTCCCACAGGCTGTCGCCGGGCTGCTCATTGGCGAAGGGATACATCTGCGAATTGTCATAGGGATAGAACAGCAGGTAGCTTTCCACCCGCAGCATGTCGAGCACCGAGAAGCAGACCGGGATGATCCCCATCTCCTTGCCCTCGTCAAGGATGCGGTCCCAGACCATGCCGGCATCCTGGCCGCGCACGAAGATTTCATAGCCGCGCTCGCCGGTATAGCCGGTGCGCGAAATCATCACCGGTGCGCCGAACAGCGAGGTCTGCATGTGGTGGAAATATTTGAGGTCGCGGATGCCCGGCACGTGCTTTGCCAGATAATCAACGGCGACGGGGCCCTGCAGCGACAGGTCATGCAGGTCGTCGTCAAACAGCACGGCGCAATTGCGGCCTGCGGCCTGGCGGACGATTTCCTCATGGCCGGAGCCGGAGCCATGTACCAGCATCCAGCTGTTCGGGCCGGTGCGGTAGACGATGCAGTCATCGGTGAAATGGCCACGGTCATTCAGCATGCAGGCATAGACCGACTTGCCGGGATAGAGCTTGGAAACATCGCGGGTGGTGATGTAGTCGAGCACGGCGATGGCATGCGGGCCGACGAGGTGGACCTTTTTCAGGCCCGATACATCCATCAGCCCCGCCCTGGTGCGCACCGCGACATGTTCGGCATAGATATCCTTGTCATAGGTCCAGGCGGTTCCCATGCCGCTCCAGTCCTCGAGCTTTGAACCGAGCGCCCTGTGCCGGTCGGCAAGGGCGGAAAAACGCCAGCTAAGAGCCATGGAAGTTCCCTCAATTTTTATTGTATGGAATATTTGTTTCCCGAATTTAGCCCTGATTTTTCTCCCCTGTCCAGTGTTTCCACACCGGCGCGCGGGATCAAAATCAGGGATCTCAAGGACGCTTGACGAAGGTCAGATATCGAGCGTGTTATCCTGCTCCCACTGGGTGAAGTGGGAGGCATAGGCATTCCATTCGCGGTGCTTGAGCTTCAGGTAGGCGGCGGAGAAATCGGCCCCGAGGGCAGCCTTCAGGCCCTCGTCCTCATCATAATAGCGCAAGGCATCGAGCAGGTTCAGCGGCAGGCGCGGCGCGTCGGTGACGGTATGGCCGAGCTGGTACATGTCGATATCGTGGTGGCGGCCCGGATCGGCCTTGGAGCGGATGCCGCCAACACCGGCGGCAATGATGACCGCCTGCAGCAGGTAGGGATTGACCGCGCCATCGGGCAGGCGAAGCTCGAAGCGGCCAGGGCCGGGAACGCGCACCATGTGGGTGCGGTTATTGCCGGTCCAGGTCACGGTATTAGGGGCCCAGGTCGCGCCGGAAATCGTGCGCGGCGCGTTGATGCGCTTGTAGGAATTGACGGTCGGATTGGTGATCGCCGCCAGTGCCGAGGCATGTTTCATGATGCCGCCGAGGAAGTTGCGTCCCTGCGCCGACAGGCCGAAATCCGCCGTCTTGTCGGCGAAGGCATTGACCTTGCCGGCAAGGTCCCAGACGGAAATATGCGCATGGCAGCCATTGCCGGTCAGGCCCTTGAACGGCTTCGGCATGAAGGTGGCGCGCAGACCGTGCTTTTCGGCCACGGATTTGACCATGAACTTGAAGAAGGAATGCTTGTCGGCAGTCGCCAGCGCATCGTCATATTCCCAGTTCATCTCGAACTGGCCATTGGCGTCCTCGTGGTCGTTCTGGTAGGGGTTCCAGCCCATTTCCAGCATGTAATCACAGATCTCGGCGATCACGTCATAGCGGCGCATCACCGCCTGCTGGTCGTAGCAGGGCTTTTCCGCCGTATCATATTCATCGGAAATCTGGGTGCCGTCGCGCGAGATCAGGAAGAACTCGGCCTCGACCCCGGTCTTGACGCGCAGGCCTTCGGCGGCGGCCTCGGCAATCAGCTTCTTCAGCACGTTGCGCGGCGCCTGGGCGAGCGGCTGGCCATCCATCACGCAATCGGCGGCCACCCAGGCCACGTCGCGCTTCCATGGCAGCTGCACCACGGAGGAGGCATCCGGAATGGCGAAGAGATCGGGATGGGCAGGCGTCAGATCCAGCCAGGTGGCAAAACCCGCGAAGCCTGCGCCGTCCTCCTGCATGCCGGTGATCGCTTCCGCCGGAACCAGCTTGGCGCGTTGTCCGCCAAACAGGTCCGTGTAGCTGATCATGAAGTATTTTATTCCATTCTTCTTGGCAAAATCTGCGAGTTCCCCTGACATTTTGGTTCCTTTCAACTGCAGAATTGGTCGGATGGAGAAACGGCTTCCAGGGTTTCCTCTCCCTGAAAGCCGCCTGATAAACTTGCTGTGGTCAGAACCCTCCCTTGCCGGGGATCCAGCTGGTGCCGGCGAGTGGAACCTGGGCCATTGCGGCTGCTTCTATGGTCAGCGCGCAGAGGTCTTCCGGTTCAAGGTTATGGACATGGTTCTTGCCGCAGGCCCGGGCGATGGTCTGGCATTCCAGCGTCATCACCTTGAGATAATTGGCAAGGCGGCGGCCGGCGGTGACGGGATCGACCCGCTTCATCAGCTCGGCATCCTGGGTGGTGATGCCGGCGGGGTCCTTGCCCTCGTGCCAGTCGTCATAGGCACCGGCCGTGGTGCCGAGCTTGCGATATTCCTCTTCCCATTTCGGATCATTGTCGCCAATGGCGATGAGCGCTGCCGTGCCGATCGACACCGCGTCGGCCCCGAGCGCCAGCGCCTTGGCGACATCGGCACCATTGCGGATGCCACCGGAGACGATCAGCTGCACCTTGCGATGCATGCCGAGATCCTGCAACGCCTGGACGGCTGGGCGGATGCAGGCAAGCGTCGGCTGGCCGACATTCTCGATGAACACTTCCTGGGTTGCGGCAGTCCCGCCCTGCATGCCGTCGAGCACCACGACATCGGCACCGGCCTTCACCGCAAGGGCGGTGTCGTAATAGGGCCGAGCGCCGCCAACCTTCACATAGATCGGCTTTTCCCAGTCGGTGATTTCGCGCAGCTCCATGATCTTGATTTCCAGATCGTCCGGGCCGGTCCAGTCGGGATGGCGGCAGGCGGAGCGCTGGTCGATGCCCTTCGGCAGGGTGCGCATTTCGGCGACCCGGTCGGAAATCTTCTGGCCAAGCAGCATGCCGCCGCCGCCGGGCTTTGCCCCCTGTCCCACCACCAGCTCGATGGCATCGGCCCGGCGCAGGTCGCGCGGGTTCATGCCGTAGCGGGAGGGCAGATACTGGTAGACGAGCGTCTGGCTGTGGCCGCGCTCCTCTTCCGTCATGCCGCCGTCGCCCGTCGTGGTCGAGGTTCCGGCAAGCGTTGCGCCGCGGCCAAGCGATTCCTTGGCCGGGCCGGACAGCGAGCCGAAGCTCATGCCGGCAATGGTGATCGGGATCTTGAGCTGGATCGGCTTCCTGGCAAAACGGGTGCCGAGCGTCACCGAGGTATCGCAGCGTTCGCGGTAGCCTTCCAGCGGATAGCGCGAGATCGATGCGCCGAGGAAAAGGAGGTCGTCGAAATGCGGGACCTTGCGCTTTGCGCCACCACCCCGGATGTCATAGATGCCCGTGATCGCCGCGCGCCGGATTTCCGACAGCGTATAGTCATCGAAAGTCGCGGATTTGCGCGGTGTGGTGGGCGGATTCTGGTAGCTCATGGCGATCCCCTCAGTAGGCTTCCGCGTTATCGATATTGAAATTGTAGAGTTTTCTGGCGGAACCGTAACGCTTGAACTCTTCCGGCTTGACGTCCCGGATGCCGGCCTGGTCGAGCAGCTTCTGCAGGATCTCGAGATGTTTCGGGCGCATCTCCTTCTCGATGCAGTCGGCCCCGAGGCTTTTCACCGCGCCGCGCACGAAGAGGCGGGCCTCATAGAGGGAATCGCCGAGCGCTTCGCCCGCATCCCCAAGCACGACGAGATTGCCGGATTGGGCCATGAAGGCCGACATGTGGCCGATGGAGCCCTTCACGACGATATTGATGCCCTTCATCGAGATGCCGCAGCGCGAGGAGGCATTGCCCTCGATGACAAGCAGGCCGCCGCGACCGGTCGCCCCGGCATACTGGCTGGCATCGCCCTTGATGGTGATGGTGCCCGACATCATGTTTTCCCCGACACCGGGACCGGCGGAGCCGTGCACCGTGATATCGGCCCCGGAATTCATGCCGCCGCAATAATAGCCGACGCTGCCGCGCACGGTGACATCGACGACCGCATCGATACCGACGGCAACCGCATGGCTGCCCTTCGGATTGAGCACTTCGAACTGGGTTTCGTTGGTGCCGGGCGGCAACTGGTGCAGGGCCTGGTTCAGGTCGCGCAGCGAGCTGTGCTGGAGATCGAATGTCGGCATGTCAGTGCTCCCAGAAATAGACGGTCGCCGGCTCCGGCTCCCAGACGCGGGCATCCTCGATGCCGGGCAGGTTGACCAGTGCCCGGTATTCCGAGCCGAAGGCGACATATTGATCAGTTTCCGCCATCACGGCCGGCTTGCAGGCAATCGCATCGCGCACCACGCCGAAGCCGGACTTGGTGCCGACCACGAAGGTGAAGAAGCCATCGAGATCATCCACCGCGCCCTGAAGGGCCTCGCCGAGATTCTTGCCATGCGCCATCTGGGCGGTGAGATAGGCAGCCGCCACCTCCGAGTCGTTTTCCGTCTCGAAGGTCATGCCCTCGCGCTTCAGTTCGCGGCGCAGGTTGTTGTGGTTGGACAGCGAGCCATTGTGCACCAGGCACTGATCGGGGCCCGTGGAGAAGGGATGCGCACCGAGCGTGGTCACCGCACTTTCCGTCGCCATGCGGGTGTGGCCGATGCCATGGGTGCCGGACATGTGCATGACGTCGAAACGATGGGCAACATCCCGCGGCAGGCCGACTTCCTTGTAGATCTCGACACTGTCGCCCGAGCTCATCACCCGGATGTCGGGGCGAAGGGCGGTCAGCGCCGCGCGCACCGCATCCGCCTTGTCGCTGTCGACACCGATCACGGCATGGGTTGCCTTGACATGCAGGGTGAGGCTGTCGCCGCCGGCCGCCTTCAGGGCGGCCTTCAGCCCGTCAAAATCCTTTTCGGGATGGGGCGACTGGATGGTGAGCTTGGCCCGGCCCCTGTCCGGCGCGCCATAAATCGCGATCCCGGCACTATCCGGACCGCGATCGGTCATGATCACAAGCATTTCCGACAGGAGCTCGCCAAGTCTGGGCTCCAGACTCTTGTCCTTCAGAAACAAACCGACAATTCCGCACATGGGCGTACCTCCGTTTGACGTCTGGTAAAACGGTTATCAGGTTCATTCCCAATGTCAACTTTCAAGAAATAAATATTCTTCGTGGGCAAGAAGTAAGCAGGGCGGGTTTTGCCCGTGCTGCCTCCCTGCACCAACCAAACATATGAAAAAACGGAAGAAAATGCGGTTTCAGGAAAAGGCGTTGGTTTGCCGGGCTGCCCTGGGGGTCAGGCCATAGGCGCGGGCATAGAGCCGGGAGAAATGGCCGGGGCTGGAAAAGCCGGTGGAGAGCGCAATCTCGGAAATCGACAGGGCACTCTGCTTCAGCAAGCGCCGGGCGTGGTCGAGCCGCAGGCGGCGGTATTCGGCGGCAAAGCTCGTCTGGGCATGGGTGGCAAACAGCCGGTCGAGATGGCGCGGCGTAATCCCGGCAAAGCGGGCCATGGAAGCGCGCGACAGCGGCATTTCCAGCGTCGTCTGCATCTTTTCCAGCACGCTCAGCAGCACGGGATGGTGGATCTGGTAGCGTTCGGCAAGCGAGGCGCGTTGCGGTGCGACGGGGGCGCCAACCTGGGTATGCAGATACCAGTCGCTGACCCGCCGGGCGAAATCGGCACCGAGCCGCTCTGCTATCATCGCATGCATCATGTCGAGCGGCGCAATGCCGCCACCACAGGTGATGCGGTTGCCATCCAGCACGAAGCGGGCGGGTTCGGGATCGAGTTCGGGAAACGCCTCCTTCAGGGCCGGGGCATGTTCCCAGTGGATGGTGAAATGCCGGTCGCGCAAGAGGCCCGCCGCCGCCATCAGATAGGGGCCACCGGAAATGCCGCCGATCCGCACCCCCTCGCGTGACAGGACCCGGAGTGTGGCGAGAACCGAAGGCTCGTTCCAGGAGCGGGGGTCGCCGCCCGCACAGACAAAGACCGTATGCAGCGACCCGGCATGGCGGGGCAGCGGTCCTGCCGGGACCTGAGCGCCGGAAGAGGCCACGCCCGCCCCTCCATCTGGCGTAAAGGCCGAGACCCGGTAAATCTCGCGCCCGGCGATCAGATTGGCAGCCCGCAGCGGTTCGCTCGCCGATGCATAGGACATCAGCGCAAAGCCCGGCAGCAGAATGAAGCCGATCTCCTGCACCTGTCGGTCACTGGTCTGGTTCATGTCCCGAACTTGTCATTATCGGTCCTGTTCATGCAAGTAGGAATCGGCAAAGCTGGCAATGATGCGGGCAATCGAAGGGGAAGAACCTGATGCGCTACTCCGCCCTCTCCATTCTGTGGAACGGTCTTGCCGGCAACAAGGACTGGGCACCCGCCTGGCGCAGTCCGAAGCCGAAGGCCCATTATGACGTGATCATCGTCGGTGGCGGCGGGCACGGCTTGTCGACGGCCTATTATCTCGCCAAGACCTTCGGCATCACGAATATTGCCGTCCTGGAAAAGGCCTATCTCGGCGCCGGCAATATCGGGCGCAACACCACGATCATTCGCTCCAACTATCTTTTGCCGGGTAACAATCCCTTCTACGAACTGTCGATGAAGCTCTGGGAGGGGCTGGAGCAGGATTTCAATTTCAACGCCATGGTGTCGCAGCGCGGCGTGCTGAACCTTTATCACACCGATGCGCAGCGCGACGCCTATACCAATCGCGGCAATGCCATGCGGCTGCATGGTGTCGATGCGGAGCTTCTCGACCGCGAGCAGGTCCGGGCGAAGCTGCCCTTCCTCGATTACGACAATGCCCGCTTCCCGATCCAGGGCGGGCTTTTGCAGCCACGCGGCGGAACGGTGCGCCATGATGCGGTCGCCTGGGGCTATGCGCGCGGCGCCGACATGCGCGGCGTCGACATAATCCAGCATTGCGAAGTCACCGGCATCCGTCGCGAAAACGGCCGGGTGACCGGCGTCGAGACCTCGCAGGGCTTCATCGGCTGCGGCAAGCTGGCGCTGGCAGCGGCCGGCAATTCCTCGACGGTGGCAAAGATGGCCGACCTGACGCTGCCGATCGACAGCCATGTGCTGCAGGCCTTCGTGTCGGAAGGGCTGAAACCTTTCATCGATTGCGTCGTCACCTTCGGGGCCGGGCATTTTTACGTCTCCCAGTCCGACAAGGGTGGCCTGGTGTTCGGCGGCGATATCGACGGCTACAATTCCTATGCGCAGCGCGGCAATCTTGCCTCTGTCGAACATGTGATCGAGGCCGGCGTGTCGATGATCCCCGGCCTGTCCCGGGTGCGGGTACTGCGCAGCTGGGGCGGCATCATGGACATGTCGATGGATGGATCGCCGATCATCGACCGGACGCCGGTCGACAATCTCTACCTCAATGCGGGCTGGTGCTACGGCGGCTTCAAGGCAACGCCTGCGTCCGGCTATTGCTATGCCCACCTGATTGCCCGCAACGAACCGCATGACGTGGCGCGCGCCTACCTGCTGGACCGGTTCGAGCGCGGCTATCTGCTGGACGAAAAGGGCGTCGGTGCCCAGGCAAACCTGCATTGACCATTCGACCGGATTTTCCTGTTTCCGTTTGTCAGGGAAAACCGGTGCCACTTTTCCCTGACAAACTCCAGGAATGCGAAGGACCGACATCATGGCGAGCTTGATTGACTGTCCCCATTGCGGGACGCGACCGAAGGAAGAGTTCACGATCCGCGGCGATGCCAGTGTACGGCGTCCCGCCCCCGGCGCACCCGAACGCGACTGGTTCGACTATGTCTACCAGCGGGACAATCCGCGCGGCACCTTTGAGGAACACTGGCATCATTCCGGTGGCTGCCGCCGCTGGCTGGTTGTTTGCCGCGATACCGTCACCCATGCGGTCAATGCCGTTGTCGATGCCTCGGAAAGGGCAAGCCGATGAGTTCCTACCGGTTGTCCGACGGCGGTGCGATTGATCGCAGCCGCCCGCTCTCCTTCACCTTCGACGGCAAGGCGCTCGGCGGCTTTGCCGGGGATACCGTCGCCTCGGCGCTGCTTGCCAATGGCGTGACCCTTGTCGGGCGGTCGTTCAAGTATCACCGGCCGCGCGGCATCCTGACGGCAGGGGCCGCTGAGCCGAATGCGCTGATGACCATCGGCAGCGGCGGGCGCACCGAACCCAATACCCGCGCCACCATGGCCGAGCTTTTCGACGGGCTTCAGGCCAGAAGCCAGAACCGCTGGCCGTCGCTCGACTGGGATATCGGTTCACTGAACAGCCTGCTCTCGCCTTTTCTCGGGGCCGGCTTCTACTACAAGACCTTCATGTGGCCGGCGGGCCTCTGGGAACGGCTTTATGAGCCCTTCATCCGCAAGGCGGCTGGCCTCGGCAAGGCGACCTATCAGGCCGATCCCGACAGCTACGAGAAAAGCTGGGCGCATGCCGACCTGCTGGTGATCGGATCCGGCCCGGCGGGCCTTGCCGCAGCCTTGTCCGCCGGTCGCGCCGGGGCGCGGGTCATTCTGGTCGATGAACATGCAACGCTTGGCGGGTCGCTGAAATCCGAGACCGCGCTGGTCGGTGGCAAGCCTGCCGCGATCAGGGCGGCGGAAATCATTGCTGAACTGGCCTCGATGGAGAATGTACGGCTGATGCCGCGCACCACCGCCTTCGGCTGGTTCGACAGCCAGGTATTCGGGGCGCTGGAACGGGTGCAGAAGCATGTGGCCGAGCCGGATGCCAACCGTCCGGTCGAGCGGCTCTGGCGCATCGTGGCCAAACAGGCAATTCTTGCCTCTGGCGCGGAAGAGCGCCCGCTGGTGTTCGGCGACAATGACCGGCCCGGCGTGATGCTGTCGGGTGCGATGCGCAGCTATGCCAACCACTATGGCGTGGCCGCCGGTCGGCGCGTCGCGATCTTCACCACCAATGACAGCGGCTATGCCACGGCCGCTGATCTGGAGGCGAAAGGTGTCGAGGTCGCGGCGATCATCGACAACCGGTCGGCACCGGATAGTGCCTGGAGCGGTTCGGCCCGGGTGATTTCGGGGGGTGCCGTGATCGGTACTTCGGGCGGCAAGGCGCTGGAAGGCATTACCATAACCTCGGGTGCCGGCCTTGAAACGCTTGCCGTCGACGCGCTCGGCATGTCCGGCGGCTTTAGCCCGATCATCCATCTTGCCTGCCATCGCGGCGCAAAGCCGGTCTGGAATAACGAGAGTTCGGCCTTTCTTGCGCCTGAAGTGGACGGATTGCTGGTGGCGGGTGGCGCAAAGGGCGAGCTTTCGCTCGCTGCCGCCATTGCCTCGGGCGAAGCGGCGGCGCACAGGGCGTTGTCGGCACTCGGGCTTTCGGCTGCCCCGGCAGGTCTGGGGCCGGTTGACGGCGACCGGTCCGGCGAGACATCAAGACCGCTCTGGTCGGTCAGGGGTGTCAAGGGCAAGGCCTTGGTCGACTATCAGAATGACGTGCACCTGAAGGATCTCACCCAGTCGGTGCGCGAGGGCTACGGCCATGTCGAGCTTGCCAAGCGCTACACGACCTCGGGCATGGCGACCGATCAGGGCAAGCTGTCGAATATCAATGCCATCGGCATTCTGGCCGATCAGCGCGGCGTCAGCCCGGCAGAGGTTGGCACCACGACCTTCCGTCCCTTCTATACGCCCGTGTCCTTCGGGGCGATGGCGGGCACCAGCCGGGGCAAGCATTTCCAGCCGGTCCGCCGCTCGCCGCTGCATGACTGGGCGAAGAAGAATGGCGCGGTGTTCGTCGAGACGGGGCTCTGGTACCGCTCCTCCTGGTTCCCGCGCGCCGGTGAAGCCACCTGGCGGCAGAGCGTCGACCGGGAAGTGCTGAACACCCGCGAAAATGCCGGGCTCTGCGATGTCTCGACGCTTGGCAAGATCGAGATTTACGGGGCCGATGCGGCGGAGTTCCTGAACCGTGTCTATTGCAATGCCTTCCTGAAGCTGCCGGTCGGCAAGGCGCGCTACGGGCTGATGCTGCGCGAGGATGGTTTCGTCTATGATGACGGCACCACCAGCCGGCTTGGCGAAAACCACTATTTCATGACCACCACGACGGCGCTTGCCGCAGGGGTGATGACCCATCTGGAATTCTGCGCGCAGGCGCTCTGGCCCGAACTGGACGTGCGTCTGGCCTCGGCCACCGACCAGTGGGCGCAAATGGCGATTGCCGGTCCGAAATCCCGGCAGATCCTGCAACGGATCGTCGACGAGGATATTTCCAACGCGGCCTTCCCCTATCTTTCGGCCCGCACCGTGTCGCTGCTCGGCGGCAGGATCGAAGGGCGGCTGTTCCGTATTTCGTTCTCGGGCGAACTTGCCTTCGAACTTGCCGTTCCGGCAGGCTATGGCGAGGCGGTGGCGGATGCGCTGATGGCTGAAGGCGCTGCGGACGGCATTGCGCCCTATGGCGTCGAGGCGCTGGGGGTGATGCGCATCGAGAAAGGCCATGTCACCCATTCGGAAATCAATGGCCGCGTCACCCCGGGCGATCTCGGTTTTGCGAAGATGGTGGGCAATGCCAAGTCCGATTTCATCGGCAAGGTGATGTTGCAGCGCGAGGGCCTGCAGGATGCCAGACGGCCCCGGCTCGTCGGCGTCCGCCCGCTCGATCCCGCCACCAGCTTTCGCACCGGATCGCATATCCTCGCCAAGGGCGTGACACCAGTGCTTGAGGCAAGTGCCGGCTATGTCACGTCGTCCGCCTATTCGCCGGTCATCGGCTCCACCATCGGCCTGGCTCTGGTGGTGGACGGGCCGGAGCGGCATGGCGAGGAGGTGCAGGTCTATAATGCGCTGCGCGGCGAATTTACCGCCGGGCTGCTCTGCGACCCGGTCTTTGTCGATCTGGAAAATGGCAAGCTGCATGTCTGAGGAAACGCGAATGACCGATCTTGCTGTGATTTCCCGCCCCGCTCTCGCCTCCGTGGCCCCGGGCCGCTTCGGTGCAAATGCCGGCACGGCCGGAATTGTGCTGGAGGCCCTGGCCGAGGGGCATGTGCTGCATCTGCTGGCGAACCCGAAGGACGCTTCCGCCCGTGACAGCGCGGCGGCGCTCGCCACGCAATTCGGCGCGCCCCTCAGGGTGACCTCGCCCGGCCAATGGTATCTGGCGGGTGACCGGGTGCTTGCGCCCGGGGAATTTCGGGCGCTGGAGACCCGGCTCGCCCCGGCACTTGCGATTTCAGACCAGTCGCATGGCCGGGTGCGGATCGGGGTCTCGGGCACAGACGTGGAGGCGATGCTGGCGAAGCTGATGGCGGCGGATCTGGCGCTCGCAGCCTTTCCCGTCGACCACGGCACCACGCTGTTTGCCGGGCATGTCGCCGTTCATGCCTTCAGAACCTGTGCTTCGGCCTTCGAACTGATGGTCCTGCGCGGCTTTGCCGTCGATCTCTGGGAAAGTCTGGTGCAGGCGAGCCTGGAATTCGGCGTCGAATGCAAGGGACTCGCCGCCTGACCGGGCGGTTTTCAGCGGTCGGCCAGGCTCAGGCCGATTTCTTCAGGGTAATGGCGCGGGCGGTTTCTTCCGACTGGTTGGCAAGCGCCCGCATTTCCTGGGCCAGCACGGCAAAGCCCGACCCCGCCTGACCGGCGCGCGCCGCCTCGATACCGGCATTGACGGCCAGCAATTTCAGGTAGCGCAGGGAATGCAGGATCTCGGAGGTCTTGGAGGCGGCATTGGCCATTTCGGCGGTGCGCTCGTCGATGCGGCTATAGAGTGTCTGGATGTCGATGATGCTGCCTTCGAGATACATCAGTTCACCCTTGGTGTCCCAGATGCCGCCGCCGGTTTCCGTCACCCAGATCATGTGTCCGTCCGCATGGCGGATGCGGTATTCCATCGTCCAGTTGGTTTTGGTTTCAAGGCCCCTGGCCACAGCCACGTCCATGGCCGCGACATCCTCGGAATTCAGAAGCGAGGTAAAACTCCTGACCCGGTTGCCGACGATTTCGTCAACGGGATAGCCGAAGATCCGCTGGATGCCGTCGGTCAGTTCCAGCATCGTATAGTTTTCGTCAGCCTTGCACCGGTAGAGAAAGCCGTTCATCCGTCCCAGGACACTGGTGAGAAATTCCATGCAGCCCTCGTGGCGAATTAGGGTTAATCATCCGTTTTTATTTATAATCAAATGGCTAAAAATTGGTTAGTGTCGTTGGAGTAATTGGCTAATATTCAATTTGTTACTTAAAGGGTCGGCCCGACATTGCGGGTTATGCGCCGCCGAAAACTGCCCGGCTTTGTCTGGAAACGCTGAAAGAAGGCTTCATAAAAGCGCGACAGCGAGCCAAAGCCCGCCTCATAGGCAATGGTGGTGACCGGCAGGTCGGTGGAAATCAGCAGCGACTGGGCGGTGTCGAGCCGGTGGCGGACGATCGCCTGGCTGATGCTCATGCCGACGCTGCGCTTGAACAGGGTCATCGCGTAGTTGGGATGCAGCCGGGTGACACCGGCAACATCGGCAATCGAGATGTCGTTGAGGGCGTTTTCGCTGATATAGCGGATCATCCGCTCGACATGCACGATCCGGTCGGTGTCGCGATGGTCCTGCGAGGCAATGGCTGAGCCTTCCTCGCGCAGGTCGCGCCAGCCCTCCCGGTCGAGCCGCCGGATGCGAGCTGTCAATTCGTCGCGGACAATTTCCGATATCAGTTCGTCGCCCGACAGCAACTCCTTGCGCCAGCGCAGCAGGATATCCCGGTCATAGGGCCGGATATCCAGCGCCTCGATCACCGCGCCGCGAAACACCGCATCGCGAATGCGGCTGAGCGAGGGCAGCGACAGGAAGACCGACATCGGCGCATAGAGGCAGACGAAACGGGTGGGCTCCGAGATATCGATCACCTGATGCGGGATCATGCCCCAGAACAGCACCAGCCGCCCCTCGTCGACCGCCAGTTCCCGTCCGTCGAACCAGTAGGTCATCCGGCCCTGCAGCACGAAATTCAGCTCGATCTGGCTGTGCATGTGGGGGGCAGGCATCCTCTGCACCACCTCCGTCGAGCCCGCGCAAAAGCTGTGGTCGCCGAACACCACCAGAGGATGTCCGGGCGTGACATCGGGATGGGCGGGGATGCTTTCATCCTGCGGCGCGGTCATTGGCTCTCCCGATCTGAACCGATCTTAGGATTCCGGATTTAATCATCGGATTCCCGGTTGAAGCTTACGGCATCCGGGCGCATCGTCAAGCCAGCACGAGGGATCTGGAGGAGCGGAGCCTTTGTGATCATACGCCCGGCCATCAAGGACCGGGCTCCTGGGAGGATAAGATGAAGTTATTTGCATCGATGACGGGCCTCGTGCTCGGTACTGCCCTGCTTTCCGCCACCGCCATGGCTGGCGAAATCGTTCTCAACTCGGACCAGTCCGATCCGGCCCCGAAAAAGGCAATGGAAGAGCTGATTGCCGATTTCCAGACCGCAAACCCCGGCATCACCGTCAAGTGGAACAATTTCGACCACGAAGGCTACAAGTCCGCAATCCGCAACTTCCTGACCGCCGATGCGCCCGACGTTGCCGCCTGGTATGCCGGCAACCGCATGGAACCCTTCGTCAAGGCGGGCCTGTTTGAAGACGTCTCGGATGTCTGGGAAGCCAATGGCCTCAATGACCAGCTGAAGTCGGCTGCCGCCTCGATGACCATCGACGGCAAGAAGTGGGGCGTGCCCTATACCTATTACCAGTGGGGCATCTACTACCGCACCGACATCTTCAAGGCACAGGGCATCGAGCCGCCGAAGACCTGGGCCGATCTGGTTGCCGCCTCCGCCAAGCTGAAGGCTGCGGGCATCACCCCCTTTGCCATCGGCACCAAGGCGTTGTGGCCAACGGGTGGCTGGTTCGATTATCTCGACCTGCGCATCAATGGCTACGAGTTCCACATGGACCTGACGGCGGGCAAGGTGCCCTATACCGATCCGAAGGTGAAGGCCGTCTTCGACAAGTGGCTGGAACTGATCAAGCCCGGCTATTTCCTTGAAAACCATGCCGCCCTCGACTGGCAGGACGCCATGCCGCAATTCGTGCAGGGCAAGGCTGCCATGTATCTGATGGGCAATTTCGCCGTTGCGCCGATGAAGGATGGCGGCCTGAAGGAAGACCAGATCGGTTTCCTGCAGTTCCCGGAGATCACCGCCGGCCTTCCGAAGGCTGAGGAAGCCCCGACCGACACGTTCCATATTCCGTCGGGTGCCAAGAACAAGGAAGATGCCAAGAAGTTCCTGGCATATGTCGCGTCGCCGGAAGCGCAGGCGAAGATGAATGCGACGCTCGGCCAGCTGCCGGTCAACAACAAGGCTGCCAAGCCGACCGACAAGTTCCTCGATGCCGGCTTCACGCTGCTGTCGAATGCCTATGCACTCGCCCAGTTCTATGACCGCGATGCCAAGGCCGAAATGGCCAAGGCCGGCATGGAAGGCTTCCAGGAGCTGATGGTCAAGCCGGATCAGGAAGATGCGATTCTCGCACGCCTCGAAAAGGCTCGCGCCCAGATCTACAAGTAAGCCAGGCCTGCGCACTGACATATAATAAAGGCCGGGCGATGCAGCCCGGCCTCCTCTCCCCTTATATGGCGAAGTGAGTGGCACCCATGACGAGTTCCGTTCCGGCGCATGCTTCCTGGTGGAAGCGCAACCAGCAGCGCCTGGCCCCCTGGGTCTTCCTGGCTCCCGGCATCGTGATGTTCACGCTGTTCGTGCTGGCACCGATCTTCCAGTCGATCTGGATCAGCTTCTATGACTGGGACGGGCTCGGGGCCAAGACCTGGGTCGGGCTCGGCAACTATGCCGAACTCTGGGGCGATGATGCCTTCTTCACCTCGCTGAAAAACAACATTCTCTGGCTGGTTCTCTACCTGCTGGCGGTGCCTGCCGGGCTGGCGGTCGCGCTGTTCCTGAACCAGACGGTTCCCGGCATCCGGATCTACAAGTCGCTGTTCTTCTTTCCCTTCGTCATCAGCCAGGTGGTGGTCGGCCTCGTCTTCACCTGGTTCTATGCGCCGAATTTCGGGCTGCTGACCGCGCTGATCAAGACACTGACCGGGTCCAATGTCGCCATTCTCGCCGATGACCGCTATGTTACCTACGGCATCATCGCTGCCGGTCTCTGGCCGCAGATTGCCTATTGCATGATCCTCTATCTGACCGGCCTCAACAACATCAATCCCGAACAGGTGGAAGCCGGCCGGATGGATGGTGCCAAAGGCTTTCGCCTGCTGCGCCACATCGTGCTGCCGCAGCTCGGGCCCGCCACCTTCATTGCCGTGGTGGTGACGATCATCGGGGCGCTGCGTTCCTTCGACCTGGTGTCGATCATGACCTCCGGCGGCCCCTATGGCTCCAGCCGCGTGCTCTCCTACTACATGTATGAGGAGGCGCTGTCGGAATATGGCTACCGGATGGGCTATGGCGCAGCCATTGCCGTGGTTCTGTTCCTCATCATGATGATTTTCATCAGCCTCTTCATCACGCGGATGCTGACGCAGGAAAGGAACAGCTGATGTTTCCGGCTCCCATTCAAAAATCCGCGCCCTGGGTTTCGGTTGTCTACCAGATCCTGCTGCCGGTCGCGCTGATCCTCTGGCTGCTGCCGCTTCTCGGCGTGGCGCTGACCTCGGTCAGGCCTTCAGGCGATCTGGCGGCGGGCAACTATTTCGGCATTCCCTCCGGCTTTGCGGGCGTCCAGAACTATACCGCCGTGTTCCGGGATTCACCGATCGGCTGGTATATCCTGAATTCGTTCAAGATCACCATTCCGACCGTGATCGGGGCCGTCGGCCTGTCCTGCTTCACCGGCTTCTCGCTGGCGGTCTACCGGGTTCGCGGCAATCTCGTGCTGTTCTTCCTGTTCGTCGCGGGCAATTTCATTCCGTTCCAGATCCTGATGGTGCCGGTGCGTGACCTGATGCTAAAAAGCGGCCTTTATGACACCGTGACGGGGCTCGTGCTGTTTCATGTCGCCTTTCAGACCGGTTTCTGCACCCTGTTCATGCGCAATTTCATCAAGGGACTGCCCTTCGCGCTGATCGAATCGGCCAGGGTCGAGGGCGTGTCGGAATGGCAGATCTTCCGCCATATCGTGCTGCCGCTGATGCGCCCGGCCATTGCCGCGCTGTCGGTGCTGATCTTCACCTTCGTCTGGAACGACTATTTCTGGGCCACCGTGCTGGTGCAGGGCCAGAGCGCCATGCCGGTCACCGCCGGTCTCTACTCGCTGAACGGCCAATGGGTCGCCGCCTGGCATCTGGTGTCGGCGGGGTCGATTGTCGCCGCCCTGCCGCCGGTGCTGATG